>JALZOS010000205.1 GCA_030913755.1 Thermoproteota archaeon
GTATATGGTATCCCGCATTACCAGAAAAAAATATTTCTATACTGTCATCAGCTATTCCGAGATCTCCATGTAAAAATTCAATTAGTCGTTGTGTTTCCTTTTTAAGAGAAATCAGACATTTTCCACAAGGGATTGAAGTGTGAGAAATCTTTCTTCCCAAACACAGGGTGCATGCATTAAGAGAACTTACATTGCATGCGCCACAATGATCACACACATAGAAGGAGTGTTCTGATGAGCAGGGCATATTCAGATCTTTAAGATCTATATCGAAGATAAGATCAGCACCTTCCCATTCCTTGCTCTGAACTGAATTCGTCGGAAATTTGTAGTAGCTATTAGAGCAATAGACGTCCGAAGGTGATTCCTGAACTAATCTAGCAATTAATTCTTTCTTGTTCCTGAAAGATAGATGCCTTACCATAATGGAATCAAATGACATGTATCCAAATTCACGTTTTTGAATCAAAGAAGGAGTGGCTAACGAATTGCTATCTTTAAAATAGTATTCTCTGAACAGGCCCTTAAGAAATGAGCTGTTTTCGGATGACGTCTTTAGGCTCATGGAGTATTCGCTTTCTTTCGTCCGAATTGAATTGGATTCAAAATATTTTCGCAGTCTACAGTAGCAAAACAAAGATCCTCACTTTGTAATCTTTTACACGAAGGTACTGAATACTTTATACGGCTCCCCTTGTTTCCAGCGAGATGCTCAACTTGGTAACGCGTTACCTTTTCGTTATAATCAGGAGAGTTCTGAAACACCGTTACTATTTCATCAGTATTTTTGCCTATCGCCAGCATATAAGTTGCGAGCATTACTCTTGCGGAATGTGGAAGATTTTCTCCTCTATTCATCATCTCAATGGCATGCTTGATACATGGTGGATAATCAGAAATGATACGATGCTTCTTATAAGTATAATAAATTGAAAATTTCTTCCTCAGTTCCTCGGCACATATTCTGACCTTATCTGGAATTACGGGGATTTTCATGGTCTTAATTCGGTCATAGATCAAATTACTTAGCTCACTGCGTATAAGTCTGACAGCTTCATCTGTATCGATGTACACATATCCAGAATGAACTGATCGATTAATCAATTTCCACTCTTGCTCATTCATTTTCGTAGCACGTATAAGATAATCAGGAACACGTAGTCTGAATATGGTCAAGTCTAAATCGGAATCAATATCTATTTCAAATAACTCCTGGAATATCTTATGCAAAAGGAGTTTTTTCTTTTGTAAGGATTTTTCTCTGACTAAATCCTCTGTCAAGAATTTTTCAGCTCGCATAGCCTCCAATAACGAATGTTTTTTGGTCACCGGTTCTAAATCAATCGACTTAATCATTATGAGAGTTACCAGAAAGCTCAGAATTTCAATTTCATATTTGTCAAGATTTGTATAAACTTTTCCTGCCGATATTTCAGTTTCCAATATATCTACTGATCGTCTAAGTATATGATCCATTTCGGGACGATCCAATTCCTCAATTGCAAATCTAGTTTCCCTGATGTACTCTGAAGCTTCCTCGAGAAAAGGATATTTTGCCAAATCTGCAGGGCCGAGTTTTATTGCCAATCCCTATGGAATTCATATCTCAGAGTTACTATAATAATAATACTGTCATGTATAATATATCGGTTATTTAGTTAATACCTTCGTATGAATGTTCAGATAGGCTTTCATGTTTCTATTGCCGGAGGATTCCCAAACGCTGTAGATAATGCGTTGAAAATAGGATGTACTGCATTTCAAATTTTTACTAGAAACCCAAGAGGATGGGCTGAAAAAGTCTTGGACGCGCGTGATGTCCAAATCTTCAAATCGAAGCTCAATCACAGTGGAATAAATTACGATGCAGTTGCAGTTCATATGCCTTACCTACCCAATCTTTCGACACCAAACGGTGAACTTTACAAGAAGTCCATAGATTCATTGGTAAGCGAAATGCAAAGATGTGTTCAATTAGAAATTCCTAATCTTGTAATACACCTAGGAAGTCATCTTGGAAGTGGACCTCAAAACGGGATCAACCAATTAGTAAATAGTATCGACACCGCAACAGATCACTCCAAATCTTCCGGTAGAAAGAGCGAAGGAGTGACTTTTCTGTTGGAAAATAGTGCAGGACAAAAAAACAGCATAGGCAGCAAACTTGAGGACATAAGATCCATCCTAGATAAAATTTCATCAAAGAATGTTGGAATGTGTGTAGACACCTGTCACGCCTTTGCCGCGGGTTATGACTTGAGGACTGAAGAAAAGAATGCCGACTTTGTCGATAAATTTGACAGCGTAATTGGCTTGGATAAATTAAGGCTAGTCCACCTAAATGATTCTGAGAAAGAAATTGGATCCCACGTCGATCGCCATGAACATATTGGACTCGGCAAGATCGGGGTCAAAGGAATGTCGGCAATTTTGAAAAATAGGAAATTGAAAGGTAAACCCATTATAATGGAAACCAAAGAGGATTCCGTTAGAAATAATGTAGACAACTTACGCGTGGCATTAGAACTGGTCGAATCATCGTAATTGAGCCAATCTTCAACGAATAAGTAGAAAATAGCGATTATAGTCCTTGCGACGCTTCCAAACTAGTTAAAATGGTATTCTCAATTTCACTCGGATCAACTTCACAAGAAACATAAATAGTACTCATCCTCGAAATGGTTCGAGCAGAATGAACACATACGACACAATTATGAAGCTAGCCCTCGAAAGAGGATTTTACTTTCCTTCCTGCGAAATCTATGGTGATGCACCAGCTGGCTTTTGGGATTACGGACCGACCGGAGTCAATATGAAAAATAGGTTCATAGAATTATGGCGTAGGGAACTTGTCCGACGCGACGGAATGCTTGAGATTGATGGTTCACAAATCATGAGTAAAAGCGTTTTTGTTGCATCTGGCCACATAAGTAATTTTACTGATCCAATGATCCAGTGTAAGCAGTGCGGATCAACTTTTAGAGCAGACAAACACATAGCTGAAATGACGGGCCAAGAGCTTCCAGAATTAGCTAGTGGTTCTGAAATAGACAAAATTATTGAGCAAAATAAATTGAATTGTCCAACGTGTGTAGGTGCTTTTGAGAAATCTACTCGATTCAATATGATGTTCAGGATAGGCATCGGTCCTTCCAATGACGAGGCATATCTCAGACCTGAGACATGTCAGACGATATTTGTTGACTTCCCTCGGATCTTTAAGACTATGAGGGGACGACTTCCTTTGGCAATCGCACAACTTGGCAAAAGTTTTAGAAATGAAATAGCACCCCGACAGAGCTTGCTCAGGCTCCGTGAATTCTATCAGGCAGAGATAGAAGTTTTTTGTAACCCAAACAGGCTCGATGAGGTACCGAAATTCGAAGAAATGAAGAAAAAAATACTCAGGTTGTACATTAATGATTCATACCACCAGCTCACCTCACAAGAAGCCGTTGAACAACGTATAATACCAAACAATCTAGTTGCCTATTACCTAACACTTTTGGTTCTGTTCTATGAAAAAACTGGAATCGATATGGATCGTACGCGTCTAAGACAACTTTCGACCAGCGAAAAAGCATTTTATGCTTCTTTCGCGTTTGATTTTGAAGTCGAAACAAGCATTGGTTGGTTGGAATTGGTGGCATGTAACTACCGTTCTGATTACGATCTCCGTGGACATTCCACAGTAAGCAAACAAAATTTGCACGTCATTGATCCCATTGACAATACCAAGGTCCTTCCTAATGTATTCGAGTTGTCTATGGGGATAGATAGAAGTATTTATTCAATCTTAGAGCACTCATATCTCGAAGATTTCGAACATGAAAGAACCGTTCTTAGACTAAGACCGTATCTTGCCCCCATATTAGCAGGAATTCTTCCACTTATAACAAAAGATGGATTACGAGAAAAAGCTCAATTGATCTACTCTCAACTCAAATTAGATTTCCCAGTTTTTTACGATGAGTCAGGTTCAATCGGAAGAAGATATAGAAGGCTTGAAGAGATTGGTGCACCTTTTGCAGTAACGGTCGATAGGCAGACTCTTTCTGACGACACTGTGACGATCAGAAATAGAGATACGATGTTGCAAGTGAGAATTAAGATATCTGAACTCTATAGCTATCTCCACAAAGAAGCATACAGATTAGTGTCATGACAAATTTGAACAACCTTTCAAAATACTTTCATATCCAATGCAGACCTGTTTTTTGATTTTAAGAAGAATAATGATACGACATAGAATGGAACATAAATTGATATACAAGGAGATACGAATGCTTCTGAGTGATTCTATAGACCATGTCTTCACAAGACCCAAACCCTCTTCCATATGGTGCTCTTCCATATTATCAGGTTCATTTTATAATAGAGTCTGTCAAAGTTTCAGATCCTACTATTTTCATGGCAAAATGTGAGCCAGTAACCATAGGTCACCTCAGAAACAAAGTGGTCGTAGATTTACAGTGGAGTGGTGGAAGATTGGCCGACCTATTGAAGTCAGACAAAACGTTATCCGAAATGTTGATGCCCTTAATGCTAGATGAAGGCGAAATCAGCATTGACCCCCAGAACGAGAGAGTAAGAATTTACGCAAGGTGGAAAAGAGAAGACAACCTTAAATTTAGTTTAAGGTTCTTTGCAGCTATTGAAAGAATTGCTACCACAATCAGACAATTGTCTAAATAGTAGCAAGCCGAAGTAAAGAGGCAATATACCAATGTACCTTTATATCATGGCGGCAGCCGAGCTAGTTCAACTATAACAGTATCCAAATCGAGCGTAATCAAATATATACACATTGGAACTGATTAGAATTACTTTATGGTATCTACTTCAGTCTCTGTCGCAGGCGTGGATTTGAATCTGATCCGGCAGATCAAGGATGGAAGTTTAAAGATTGCAATATATGGATTAGGTCATGTTGGATCTCCGCTAGCCGCAGCTTGGCTGAGGGCTGGTGCCCATGTGATAGGTGTCGACAATTCTCGAAAGGTATTAAGTGCAGCAATGGAGGGTCGGACTTTGATTCCAGAACCTGGGATTGCGGAGACGTATGCAGAAGCATTGAAAAAAGGTCGCTTTGAATTATTTGACGATCCAATAGAGGCGTCCAAAAAGTCGTATTTCAAAATGATCTGTGTTCCCGTTCTGTCTCAGGATATGTCGGCCGATCTCAGGGCAGCACGTGAGGTAGCTACTTCAATAGGAAAGGGACTAAAGAAGGGAGACGTAATTTCCCTCAACCCCAGCGTACCGCCAGGAACGACAGAAGACGTTATTGTCCCAATAATAGAGAAAGCAAGTGGCTTGTCAGTTGAACGTGACTTTTGCATGGTTTACAATCCAGAACGGATCTATGAAGGACGTGCATTGCAAGATATTGAAGAAAATTACCCAGCTATAATATCATCCGTTGGCCCTGACAGTCTAAAGATATCTCACACGCTTTATTCGATGATTTTTAGAAAAGGGATACTAATGATTAGTAATATTAGGACAGCCGAGGCGGAGAAGCTCTTTGAGGGTGTATACAGAGATGTAAATATTGCTTTAGCTAATGAGATGGCAAAATTATGTGAGGTGGCCGAAATTGACTTTTGGGAAGCAAGAGAAGCAGCAAATTCTCAGCCGTATTGTCATATACATAAGCCAGGTATAGGCGTTGGTGGTGCTTGTATTCCTGTCTATCCACAGTTTATTTTGGATCTTGGACGACGCTTAAACGTACAGAGTGATCTCACTCGGATGAGCAGAATTATTAATGATTCAATGCCCTCTTATTGTGTAAGCCGGGCATTGCAACTAGTGAAAAAAACTGATCCTTCTAAACTAAACGTAACCATATTAGGACTCGCGTTCAGGGGCGGAGTATCTGATACACGCTTTTCGCCGACTTACGCATTGGTAGATGAATTAAGAAAGTACGGTGTAAACAAAATAATAATAATTCACGATCCCCTTGTCATTGAGGATCCAAACCTACACAGTGACGTGATTCTCACATCTAATTTAGAGGAGTCACTGAAAGGCAGCGACCTAGTAATATTGGCTGCTGACCACCCCGATTATAAGAAACTGGGAAGAGATCAATTAGGAAACATTCCCGTTTATGACGGTCGAGGAATTTTGAACAGAAAAGCAAATATTGGGCTAAACTATGTAGTCATAGGATCGAGGAAAGGTATCAAAGATTAGCAGTTTTTGTCTGGTATTACTTCCAGTCATTTCTTGATTCCGGAGAACGAACTATGACTGAAGTATGAAAGCAATGTATAATGACTCCTGTCCACCGACTTCCAAACTGAATTAGCGTTCGAAAAAGTGAAAGGAAGAACGACGGCATTTAGGATTAGTTGGAGATTTGGGATTTTATTATATGTTACTTCGAGTAACAATGTTACCCTCTTGTATAGTCTTTACATTTGTCTATCCACTTTCTCGGAAATCTATGGTCAGAGAAATGAAGATGCATATATGAAGCTAGGCAGTTGTGAATCGATACGCCGTCCTTCTTACCGTTAATTCCATAGCCCCGTCGCAGATTATATACATATTTTAAATCCTTAGCAGCATCTTCAATCCTTGAATAGTGAAATTCATGTCCCCTTAAGTTTGCAATCTTCCCATACTCGTTATCTTGCACATCTGCCTGTGTGTAGTTTAAAGTGAGCTTACCAACCATATTTGTAACGGCCTCAACTATCCCAACCATCTTAAATGACTTTGCAGATTTTGTATATCCCTTGATGGACTTCGTTAGGTACATGAGACCACCACACTCGGCATAAAATGGCATATCATCTTCTGCGATCTTTGCCAAATATTTGCGCATAGATCCATTTGCACTTAGCTTATCTGCCATCACTTCTGGAAATCCCCCACCTATCATAACTCCAGAAACATCATCGGGGATCTTTTTGTCCTGGATAGGACTGAAATAATAAATTTCAGCCCCAAGTTCCTGCAAGACATTCAAATTTTCTGCATAGTAGAAATTAAAGGAATTGTCCAAAGCCACAGCAATTCTTATTTTATTATGAGGCGTCGGCTTGGTGACTGCTTTCTTTGCTCCTTCTTTTGTTAATTTCAGTTGTTTGAATGTTTTTTTTTGATTTTCAATAATCTTTAGTAAAACATCAACACTTATTTCGTCAGCCACACTTCTTGCAATATCCAACACTTTTCCTTTCATCTTTTGATCAAGTTCATGTGTTGGAATCAGACCGAGGTGACGCTCTCCTAACCGTAATTCCTTGTTTCTGCTAATGATACCAATAATAGGAACCTTTAATTTTTGCTCAAAGGCTTCTCTAATATAGCGAGCATGCTTTTCACCTGCGACATTGTTCAGAATTATTCCAGCTATATTAACGGCCTTATCAAATTGTATATATCCCATGGCCATAGCGGCCACAGACCTTGCTGCCTTAGCGGCATCAATAACCAGTATAACTTGTGCGTGGAGAACTTTGGCTACATAGGCGGTGCTAGCGAAATCAGTCTTGCCGCTGAGACCATCGTACAAACCCATCACTCCCTCGATTACAGCTATGTCTACACCTTCTGAAGCCTCAAGGACACTTCGTATTATTCCCTCTTTTCCCATCATCCAGGCATCCAAGTTCTTAGACTGATTTCCAGTTACAATATTGTGGTAGGTAGGATCGATAAAGTCAGGCCCCACCTTAAAAGGCTGAACATTATAACCCATTCTATCTTTAAGAGAATACATGATAGCCAAAGATACAGTAGTTTTGCCCACGCCGCTGGTTGTTCCTGCCACTACCAAGCTTAAAGGAAGGGAGGCCAAGACCATCAAACCTATCTGACTCACGTCACCTTATTAACGATGATATTTCTTTCCCCTCTTTGATTAGCAACAGCAAAAGAAGTCTTGCGCTGAAATTTACTTTGCTAATAATGGCAGAAATATTTTATCGTTTTGTATCATTTTGTTAATGAAAATTGCTCCTTTCCAAAACCAAGGATGAGGCGATTGCTAATGAGAAGAGGGTTGACGTGACATTAACAATATATATGCATCATAAAACTTAATCTACCTTCTCATGGAATATCTCGCTAGAACATTTTCGTTGGTTTCTGATCTATATTCCCCACGTGGTGATCAGCCTCTTGCTATTGATTCATTGGTCGGCGGGTTGGCTGGAAGCCGTAAAATTCAGACCTTGTTAGGTGTTACCGGAAGTGGAAAGACTTTTACAATTGCCAACGTTATATCAAGGATAAACAAGAATACGCTGGTCATATCGCACAACAAGACTCTTGCTGCCCAGCTTTTTTATGAATTCAAGCAGTTTTTTCCGAAAAATAATGTCGGGTACTTTATCAGCTTTTACGACTACTATCAGCCGGAAAGCTATATTCCACAGACGGATACATACATCGAAAAAGATACCGAGGTCAACGAACAGATAGAAAAGATGAGACTGGAGGCAACTGCAATGCTGATGTCAGGCGAGCCTACTATTATAGTTTCTACAGTATCTTGCATATATTCTCTTGGCTCCCCATCGGAATGGGAAGCAAGTGCAATCTCGTTAAGGAAGGGTACGGGTACTAACAGGCGTGGTTTGTTACATGAGCTTGTCGAAGCCAGATACGAAAGAAATGATACCACTCTGACTCCCGGAACATTCAGGGTAAAGGGTGATGTGATTGATATAATACCTGCTTATGCGGAGGACGTGATTCGGGTATCTCTGCTTGGAGATGAGGTAGAAGACATATCGATACATGAGCCGATTACAATGAAACGAAAAAGAAATGCAGACTCTGTGAAGATCTTTCCAGCCAAACATTATATTGTTGATGACTCTACCAGAGAAGTTGCCCTCAATTCTATTGAAAAAGAGCTATCTGAGTGGCTTCCGCTTCTTCCAGGAGAGCTGGAAAGACAGAGATTAGCTTCGCGCACCAAATACGACTTGGAGATGATAAGGGAGCTTGGATACTGCTCTGGCATAGAAAATTACTCCAGACATCTAGATGGAAGAGCGTCAGGACAGCCACCATACTGCCTGCTAGATTTCTTTGGTGACGACTTTCTCCTAGTAATTGACGAATCACATGTCACTATACCGCAGCTAAGAGGTATGTACCGTGGAGACTACACTCGAAAAAGGAATCTTGTTGATTATGGATTTCGTCTGCCCAGTGCGTTTGACAATAGACCACTCAAATTTGAGGAGTTTGAAAAATACTTAAAGTCTGTAATCTTTGTTTCTGCCACGCCTTCTGATTACGAATTAAATTTGAGCACCCATGTGGTAGAACAACTGGTTCGCCCTACTGGACTCGTTGACCCAACTGTGGAAGTTAGATCTACAAGAAACCAGATACTGGATCTTATTTCCGAGATAAGGAAACGTTCCTCAAAAGATCAACGCGTCTTGGTGACAACCTTAACGAAAAGAATGGCAGAAGATCTTGCGGAGTACCTAGCAAAAAAAGATGTGAAGGTAAGATACATGCATTCAGAAATCGAAGGTCTTGAAAGAACCGAGCTTATACGTCAACTTAGGCGGGGTGATTTTGATGTTCTTGTTGGTATAAATTTGCTTAGAGAAGGTCTGGATATTCCCGAAGTTTCACTTGTTGCCATCCTTGATGCGGACAAGGAAGGATTCCTACGCAATAATACAAGCCTCATCCAGACATTTGGAAGGGCGGCGAGACATATTGATGGGGCAGTTATCATGTATGCTGACACCATCACGAGATCTATGAAAGAGGCTATCGCCGAAACAGAAAGGAGGAAGCAGAAACAGATGGTATACAATCAACAGCATGGTATTACTCCAAGGAGTATTGTAAAACCAATTGCAGAGAAACCCGAAGGAGTAAATATCCATTTGGAGATAAAATCGATGCCAAGAGGCGATCTTGTCAAGCTTGCAGTAGATATCGAAATGAAAATGAAGATATTCGCAGAGGATCTCGATTTTGAGAAGGCTATAGAGTTAAGAGACCGGCTCTTGAAGATTCGAGCGGCACTTGACAGTAATAATGATAATGATCGTCAGCAGGTTATAGCAGGGGCAGCGGGAAAGCAGGCTGAGTGACTGGTCAGGTGTTTAAAGAAATATGAAAGACAAGATCGTAATAAAGGGTGCAAGAGAACATAATCTCAAGAACATAAACTTGGAAATCCCCAAGAATAGTCTGGTCGTAATAACGGGACTTTCAGGCTCTGGCAAATCAACTCTGGCCTTCGATACCATTTATGCAGAAGGACAGAGGCGCTATGTAGAGTCTCTTTCAGCTTACGCTCGCCAATTTCTGGAGATGATGGACAAGCCAGATGTTGATTCTATCGAGGGACTTTCTCCTGCAATATCAATCCAACAAAAGACTACAAGTAAGAATCCCCGTTCAACTGTGGGAACGGTGACAGAGATCTACGATTACCTGAGATTGCTGTATGCAAGGGTAGGAACTCCTCACTGTTACAAGTGCGGTAAGAAAATTACAGCCCAGTCTGCGGATTCTATAACAGATTCTGTACTCAAGGTAAGTGAAGGAAAGACAGTGATGATCCTGGCTCCTGTTGTTGAGGCAAAGAAGGGAACATACGAAAAATTGTTTTTGGAGATAAAACAAAATGGATTTGCGAGAATCAGGCTGGATGGAGAGATAATCAGGCTTGACGAGTTGAGTGACGAGGAAACTGATGGGAATAAGACATGGTATCCAAGACTAAACAAGCAGAAGAAGCATACCATTGAAATCATTGTTGACAGGCTGACGCCTTCTCTTGAAGAGAGGTCACGTCTGTTTGATGCAGTGCAGACTGCCCTGAAGACTGCTAAGGGCATTATGAAAGTCTCTGCTGATAACCAAATTACTGTTTACTCACAGAGAAACGCTTGCACATATTGTGGATTGAGCCTGCCTGACCTTGAGCCTAGGTCTTTTTCGTTTAACTCGCCCTTTGGTGCCTGTAGAGAGTGCAACGGTCTTGGCATAAGAGTGGAGTTCGACCCGGAATTAGTGATTCCTGATAGAAGCAAGAGCATCTTGGAAGGGGCGATAAAGCCCTGGACTGGACACTTTGCGACCTTCAGATCTTCTATGCTACGGGACGTTGGAAAGAAATTTGGATTCAATCTTTATCAGGCAATTAAATCCATGACAGAAAAACAGCTAAACGTTATTCTATATGGGACACAAGAGAATATTCAGTATCACTACAAATCTAAAAATTCTGACTCTTCTTGGGAGTATCGTAATTCTTTTGAGGGAGTGATACCTAATTTGGCAAGGATTTACGCCCAGACCGAATCAGAATCAAAAAGAAGAGACATGGAGCGATTTATACGGGAGCTTCCATGCGAGCTGTGCAAGGGCAGACGACTCCGACCAGAGGTGCTGGCTGTAAAGATAGGTGGCAAGTCGATTATGGAAGTGTGTGACGTCTCGATTGACAGCTGCTACCAATTTTTTGTTAATCTTGAACTCTCCGATACTCAAAGGTACATCGCAAGAAACATACTCAAGGAGATAATATCAAGACTTGAGTTTTTACAAAATGTGGGTCTCAATTATCTGACTCTAAACAGAATGGCGTCAACACTCTCAGGGGGAGAGTCTCAGAGAATTCGTCTTGCAACCCAAATAGGATCTAACCTTACAGGAGTTCTCTATGTCCTAGACGAACCGACAATAGGTCTTCACCAGAGAGATAACAGGAGATTGATCCAAACACTGAAGAAATTACGGGATCTTGGTAATAGTTTGATCGTGGTAGAACACGATGAAGAGATCATTCGCAACGCTGATTGGATAATAGATGTTGGCACCGGAGCTGGAATTCACGGTGGCAGGGTTGTAGTAAACGGACTGCTAGACGAAGTAACTGCAAACAGAAATTCTATAACGGGCTCATTTTTGAGAGGTGAGGAGAGTGTGTATGACGAGAAGAAGAAGACAGAGAGAAGAGGGGCAAAAGGTTGGCTTACCGTAAAGAAGGCCAGAGAAAATAATCTCAAATCACTAGATGCGAGTTTTCCTCTTGGCTGCCTTACCACCGTAAGTGGTGTTTCAGGATCAGGCAAATCCACTTTGGTAAATGATATATTGTTTAAGGCACTGTCAAGCCATTTCTATGGCTCAAAGGAGAGAGCTGGTGCGCATGATTGCATAACAGGTCTTGAAGAAGTTGACAAGGTAATAGGAATAGACCAGTCACCTATTGGCCGCACTCCCCGATCCAACGCGGCAACTTATGTGAATGCTTTTGGTCCCATAAGAGAGATCTTTGCTAGGACTGTCAGAGCTAAGGAGATGGGATATAAACCTGGAAGATTCTCCTTTAACGTTGCGGGTGGACGATGTGATTCATGCGAAGGGGCAGGAGTCAAGAGGATAGAGATGCAGTTTCTTGCAGATGTATTTGTAACCTGCGAGGAGTGCAAAGGAAAACGATATAACTTGGAAACTCTTCAAGTGACATTCAAGTCCAAAAGTATCGCAGACATACTTGGTATGACTGTGGAGGAAGGCCTTCGGTTCTTTTCCAGTATACCTTCAATAGAAAAGAAGCTGAGCACCTTAAACGATGTTGGTTTAGGATACATAAAGCTTGGTCAGCCTGCACCAACTCTATCAGGGGGAGAAGCCCAGAGGGTAAAACTGGCCTCAGAACTCTCCCGCAGGGATACAGGAAGAACAGTCTACATACTTGACGAACCGACTACAGGTCTCCACTTTTTCGATGTCAAGAAGCTATTACTTGTCTTAGACAGACTTGTAAATGTGGGTAACACAGTCATATTAATAGAACACAATCTGGACGTAATTGGTGCTTCAGACTGGGTAATAGACCTGGGACCAGAAGGAGGCGATAATGGAGGACAGATAGTAACGGTAGGTACACCCGAAGTTGTTGCTAAACAAACTAACAGCCATACGGCCACATATCTAAAGCCAAAGCTGGGATTGGCTCCTACGATCAAAAGTGGGAACTGGAAGTAGACTAGCGCAATCTTGTCCTCTTCGATTGGATATCTATGTGTAGAGGGATGAAAATCTCCCAATTGTATTGCCAAGGACAAATTATCAAGTAGAGATTATGGCTGGTGGGCTCGTTGATTTATTTGTAGGACGATTGATCAGATAATTGACGGATTGATGCACGGGGTGATCTGAGAATGGCATACCAACAAAAATCTATAACTATTAAAGAAAAAGCAAGGAGCTTCCCGTCTGAGCCAGGAGTCTATCTAATGAAAAACAAGGAAGGAAAGATTATCTATATCGGAAAGTCCAAAAATCTTAAAAAGCGTATATTCTCTTATTTTGGTAAAAACCAAGGAATAACTGAATGGAAGACATCACGTCTTTTACGAAATGTCTTTGATATAGATTTTATGATTACAGACAACGAGATAGAGGCCTTCCTTTTGGAATCTAACTTGATAAAGCAGTACAGACCAGTTTACAATATAGAGCTTAAGGATCAGCAGCGCTATACTTATCTAAAGATTTCTGAGGAAGAGTTCCCAAGACTGCTGGTTACCAGAAGAAATAGAGAAGGAAAGTTTAAAGGACCTCCTGGAAAAATCTTTGGACCGTTTGTGCAAGGAAGTTCTAGATACCTGACCGTCGGATTCCTGAGAAAAATCTTTAAAATTAGAATTTGCAACAGGCTTCCAAAGAAGCCTTGTCTGGAATATTTCATAAAGAATTGCGATGCTCCCTGTATGGATAATGTTACTCAAGGAGAGTATATGAAAAACGTCACTGCCCTATCCGATATTCTTTCTGAAAAGAGGAGCCTAGATAATTTTATGGCGGAATTGCGAACTGACATGTCCCGAGCCTCGACGGGCCTCCAGTATGAAAAAGCAAGAGAGATAAGGAACACCATTATCAGACTAGAAAACCTAAGATCTAGACAAAAAATGGAAAGTGTGGCAAGATCGGCTTCAAGTGAAGAATTTGTGGGCATATTACCGGACGTCATACAAGCAAAGGCCCATGTAATGATTCTGCGACGACACCACGGGGTTATAAGAGATAGGAAAAAATATGAATTTGACATAGTCGCGGATAATTCACTTTCGACTTTCTTATTGCAGTACTATTCTGGTGTACCATCAATTCCACATATTATCTACGTAACTGATGACCCCGATTCTAAGGTTCCTCTTGAAGAATCATTAACAAAGATAGCATCTCATAGAGTGGAGATAATTCGTATATCTAAGAAGAGCGGGTCAGAAAGAATACAGATTATGGATCTAATTGTCAGGAATTTGTCCACCTACGTACAGAGGGGATGTGAGCCTGCCTTGACTGAATTAAAAGAGATGTTACTTCTTGACAGGATTCCTAAAATAATCGATTGCTTTGATGTTTCGAATCTCGGGTCTTCTATAGCAGTTGGTTCTTGTGTTAGATATTCAAACGGTATTCCAGACAAGTCTCAATACCGAAGGTTTAGAATAAGAACAGTCAAAGGACAAAATGACTTCGCGATGATAAGCGAGATAGTAACACGGAGATATAGAACACAGGGAGGAAACACAAGGGAAAGTTGTGGAGGAAGGAAAGGAGAAGATAATGATGTAAATGAATCAGAGAATTACCCAGACATGATCTTGATTGATGGTGGGCGTGGACAGCTTAATAGTGCCAAGTCCGCATTAGATAAACTGAAGAACACAAGTAATATCTCGTGCATTTCAATTGCCAAGGAGAATGAGGAAATATATGCAGATTCATTGCAAGAGTCAATAAATCTTCCCAAAAGGAGCGAGGCGTTAAAAATCCTACAGTCTTTGAGAGATGAAGCCCATAGATTTGGACTTGCATATAATATTAAACTTAGAAATCAGAGGCAGGACATAATACAGAATCGTTATTCATTTAAAGAGAACTGAACGTTGGAAAGTGGAGTCCCATCTTTTTTGGAAAAGATTTTAGTTTAACTGAATGTCAGAGCAAGTAGGAAATCATGAAAAGTAAAAAATAACACAATAATTTGACATTCAATTATATTTCGACCTGGAAACAGATTTTCGTAATCCATTTAAATTAACTCTAGATTTTAATCGTCAATTACCAAATACTAAATAATATATCTTATAACCGTATTCTAGGATTTCTTTGGGGAAAAATTTGCTGTCGTGCGCCACCTCGATTATTTTGATTACGCGAACCTACAATAGATCAGACCAAAAAAGACATAACAAATTCGTTATTTAAGCCGATTCTTTTTTTCATCTTCTTTTCCTTCACCCGTTCTAGGACCTGTCGTGTGAATTTCCACTTTACATAGGAATCTCCCAGAAGCAAGAGCTACAAAATTTACTTACAGAAATCCATTCTTGTCGCTCTCTTGAGCTACCATTATCTACGAGTACCACTCCTCTTGTTGGATATTTAAGAATCTGATCAGATGGAAAGTCTTTTCTCTAACATTCGCGGATAGAATACAATGTCTGACCCTGAATTCTTGACGCGAGAAAATCTTATTACTTTTCTTCAAGACTCCCGAGTTAGAGTAGATGATTTTGTAATGGCTGCTCTGGATATTGCCGTAGAAGTACACGGACAGGTTAGAAGAGAGGATAAGAAGTCTCCCTTCCTTGAAACACATATCTGGCCGGTAGCAAAGAATGTAGTAAACCACTACCTCGGGGTAAAAAGAAACATTACAAGTGTTGAAGTCGCATCTGCAATACTGCATGATATAATGGAAGACAATGAGAAAATCCTTGATTTGTATCGTACCAAGGATTATGGTTTTGACGCCTATCTTCGTTACAGATTCGGGAATAGGATCTACAACATGTGTATTGATCTGAAGATAAAACCACTTGAAAACTTCCCGGGCAAAACGAATGATGATCGTCAGTTAGCCAGATTCCACGATCATTGTAAAATTCTCTCATCGGCAGATTATGATGTAAAGGCGATAAAACTGGCAGACAGAATTAATAATATGGACTATGTATCCATTATGAACAGCCAGAAAGATGTGGTGATTACTGCAAAGACAAAGAGATATCTACGTGAGGCAGAAGATTTCTACTTGGCATATGCATTGTTAGCTCCACGCATGGTAGATTTTTACGAGAGCCTAAGATCATCATATGAGAAATTGAAGGGATTAGATAACTGACATTTTCTGGACATTTCTCGATCAGATTGGAATAGTACGTTGAACTGTTTCCAATCGTTTGACTCCTATTTATGCCTAATTCGTAAACCATTTAAAGGAAAAATCTGGAACCAACTGCCAAGGTAGCGAAGAATTGGTAAATGTCGCGGTTATAGTAAAACTCGAGCCTGATTTTTCTGAAGGCAATGTGAGTTACAATCCAGACGGAACCCTGAATAGAGCGGAAACTAAGAGTATATTAGGTCCACATAGTGCGATCGCCTGTAATGCTGCTTTTTATACCAAAATAACGTACGGCTCACGTATATCCATAGGCACAATGGGTCCACCCATTGCTGATTCAGCACTAAGACAAGCCCAGGAGATTACTGATGCGGATGAGCTGAATCTGTATAGCGACAGGATATTTGCTGGAGCTGATACCCTTGCCACTGCCGAAGTGCTCAGAAGTGGAATCATGAATATGCTTGATGGAAACAAAATAGACATCGTCTTTTCAGGGCATAGGGCATCTGACGGAGAGACTGGTCAAACAGGACCGCAGACAGCATGGAAACTAGGGTATACCTTCTTAGGAAATGTTATAGACGTTAGTATGGACCTAGAAAGGAATTATGTAATTGTTAAAAGACTTATAGCCCTGCAGGGATTTGATGGAATAGTTGAAGAGGTCGAGGCACCTCTACCAGTATTTATAACTGTTGATCCGTCATATAGACCTACATATCGTACTATATCCCAACGCTTAGCATTCGCAAAGTACAGGAAAGAAGCTATCGCACGTGCAAACAATTACAAACAATTCTTTAAGATTTATGATAGTAAATCCTTGCGAGTGGATCCAAAATTTGTGGGTCTTCCTGGTTCTCCCACAATTGTCTACAGGGTCGAAAAGATACCCAGAGCTAAGGCAAGCCGGAAAACCGAATTGATCGAGGGTCAGGATCTCGGTGCAGTTAAATCGATCGTACCAAAGCTGCGACCAATTGTGAGACGATAACAGAAATGGTCACAGAGTTATTTTCCAATACTAGTGGAGGAAAATACAGAAATCTTTATGTCGTAATAGAGCACATAGACGGAAAGCTAGTTCCCGTAAGTCTCGAAATGCTGGGAGAAGCTAGAATGCTGATGGATGATTTGAACCAAAGGTACCTGTATTCCGATATAGTGGTTGGCGTCGTGCTAGGATACAATGTACGTGACC
>JALZOS010000214.1 GCA_030913755.1 Thermoproteota archaeon
ACTCCATACTTTCCAATATTGTAATCCAATCCCGAACTCCCAATAAACATGTTGAATAAACACAACCTTCGGATAATAACAAGGGAAAAGATACAACAGGAAATAGATATACTAGATTATAACCCTCTGGTTTCAATTCTCTTCACGATACTGCTACCAGACAGGTTGTAAATCACCAATGGGATGAATGTTTGGATACGTTAGAAACTATAGGTGACAATTTTGGTGTTACCAGTGAATTGTTACTACAAAAGGGAATATGCAACTACAGGTTAGGTTATCTAGAGGATGCAATAAGCTGTTGTGAGGATTCTATAGAACTAGACCAAACTAATGAACGGTCTAAGAAGTTACTAGAGAAGTTACAGTATCGATTGAAGGCTATGAGAGATTACACTTGTCCAATTTACCAGTGAATCCTCTACTATTCATACCAACAGATGAGAGGATTAATAAGGTTAAGAAGAGTAAAAGTAAGAAGGTATGATTAAGTTAGTTACTCCTATCTATGACAATGAAGATACGAATACTCTATTACTATACATAGACAAGAGAGATGTAGCATGGTTTGAGTACCCAGTAATGAAGGATATCATATAATACAAGTTTTGTATGCAGGATTCGGACCCTCTGTTTTGACTAGGTCCATAGTTGAAAACATTCCATTCAGAGCTATACACGGTTTCTCTATTGACTCAGGATTAGCCTTGGATTTAGAATCTAATGGTATTAAGCAATTCGTAGACCTGAGTGTGAGAACGCAGCACTTGAAAGTAGACCTATCCAATGAACATGCATTGACTCTGTTAGGTAAAATGAAAGATAGGCTAAAACAAATGAGAGACTATACCATGTCGGTCTATGCTTAAGCTTAATTATAACCTAAATTACGAATACGTTTTACCATCTAAGTTAAACAATTTCAAATTTATTATGCTTGTTATCTCTTGTGAATAGGTTATCATTGCAGATGTTTAGACTCAAAGAGAAAGAAAGAGAAAATTGAACACTAAAAAGCGTAAGGTTGACCTGTTTTCGAGACTAAAGCAATATTTTGTCAGATAACACATAAGTAAAATATCACATAATCTGATACAAATGGAAATACCTACAACAACATTGGCAATATTTGCTGTCGTTGCAGCAATGGGACTTGTCGGAGTCGTGGCAATCGGAATAATGTCAGTTCCCTTAGATGCAGAAGCAAAAGGATGTGCCAATCCTAACGCACCGGGCGGAGGAAGTATAGCATTCAATGCCAGTAAAGGACGCTGTCTCCAGTAACCTCTTCTTTTTTTTGTTGTCTAAAATAAAATAAATACATACTCTCAACTAAATATTAATTGAATTTGACCAAGACAAGAAATACAAAGAGAAAGGTTGACCTTGTAAGTTCACATTCAGATGACGAAGAAGAAGGGCCCAGTTTGATATGTGCTACTGAACTAGAGGATCCATCAGCAGTATCTATGCTTCAATCAACAACAAGATCAGGTACATACAATCCTCCTCATACATTACCCTACAAACTCAGACCTGGCGAGAACTTGGTTTATTATGAAGAGTACATTCCGGACGTTGATAGAAATGAGTACTAATTGTATGACTCCGTATTTGTACTTGTTAACGTGTTACTATTGCCGAGCGCGTAAACCAGACGTTATCAGGGACGAGGAAGGAAACGAAATTGCTAGATTAATGTATTCCCAGGAGATTCCGTTTCGGCGTTATACTCCCATAATTGAACGCTATTTCAAGCACCGACAAATCTGGGTCTGTAATGACTGTATGGAATGGATGATCTAGTATAACACAAAATACTTTTTAGTTTCATCCTCTCAATTATCTCATTAAGATGACCGAACAGAAGACAAAGACAGAGATAGAGTTTGATTTTATGCCATATTTTAAACACGAGGAAAAATGTTATGAAGAAACAAAGATAGAAGGTAAGGACACCTATACAGGTAAGAAGGTATCAACTACCTACCCGCGAGATCAGCCCTTAGTACAGACAATGTACAAATTATGGCTTCAGAAAGTCAAGGACCCTGACACAGGCAACTTCTATGAACAGAGGGATAAAAACGGAAATACCATTAAGGGAACTGGCCCAAAACATTTAGTCAAGACAATAGTTCGGATTAGAACGAACGACAATAAGGAGTTCCTTTATTCGAAAGGTTACGTCACGGGCTTTGACGCACTAGGCGATGTTGTAAGCGAGAGTTGTACCGACCCCGAGACATGGAATCGTGTTGGGTTCGCATATAGGAGAGAGTTTGATCAAAAAACAATGGCACCAAAATCAATTTTGATAGGTCCTAATAAAAAGGAGACCGTTTATGAATTGCCATTTACACCGGACAACGCTAAAGCACTCTTCGCCAAGCGAAGGAATGATACTGTCACATTTGTTGTGAAGGATGCAAGGATGGTTCGTGAGGTGAAGGACCCAACCGGTATTGTAACTAAGACGTTTGAATTATTCGCCACTAAACCATTCGAGTATCTGTATAATTCTGACTACATGACATCGCAACTTAAGGCGGAGTTACGTCAAAGAGCCATCGACGAAGGAATATTATCTCCGGCAGCATAAGAAGGTCAAAAAACACAGTCGACCGCACCGCCAAAAGGTACGTATTCCTAACTTACGGCTAGACTAACTACCTACATGCACGGGATTTCTGTAATATTACAGAAATTAGAAAAATCAGGCTAACTAACACCGTGAATATACGGTAACTTTCTTTTTTGTTTTTTATTTTTATTTGACAATAGTTCTTTCTAACAGTTCACTGACTTGATTTAGTTGATACGCTTCCTTTGTACCAACAGAAGAGCCGCCTAATAGTTTCATACTGGGATGATAAGGTACTGCGCTAGCTCTACTCAACAGTTCTCTAACTGCTTCTAATTCTTTAGACCACACTAGGTTTAATCGTGGTGTTTGATTTGGTATTGGTACCACGTCTAGAATATGCTATTTCATGTATATATGTTAACTTAGTAAGCAATTTTTAATAATCACGCATGCGTATTAATGATGATTATACGATGGGATGGGCCAGGGTCAGCCATCGTCCACCAATCATCCTATCTGTCCTGCTCCATCAGCCTATATTTTTAATAAATACCGGCTCCTATAATATGTCGCCACGTAAATAAAGAATCTAATCAATTGTGGTGGGCCAGGACTTATCGTGTCAAGCATGTCTTGGCGCATCTTAGTTTACAAGACTCACGTCAAGACGTCTATCATCAATCAATGTCTGTACTGGCTGCTGGCCTTACGTACGTGCCAATCCCATTAGCAGCCAGTCAGTCAGTTTAATATCAAGAAATTAGAAATTCTAACCTAATATTGTGTATTTTTCTCCTTTTAAATGACATAAAACCCATATTTTTGACTATAGATGGTGAAGCCCCAATAGGAGCATCTATTCACTAGTGTAGGATTGTGAACACACCGGTAATTTGTTGTGCCTTGAAAGCTTTGTTCTAAAGACAATCAGAATCCGTGTCTATTCTTCGTGGGATCGTTTCCAGATACAAGTACAGCATTTGAATTCCTGTGCTTAAAATAGATTATAAGACCCACCCAAATGCGATGGTACGGCTTATGGAATCTTGATGTCATCCGGTACAGATCTGTAGAACTTGATGCTATAATTGAGGAGGCAAGGAAGCAGACATTAAACCATCTTTACAGAACGGTCAAACGCGTTTGGAAGAAGTATATTGACGCAGATGATTTTCACGTTTCCATCTGTGCCGCTGATACTATCTTTACCTATTTCCAAGATAAGGCTGGAATGACACACTATCTGTTTTTTGTAGGTGGCCCCGGTTCGGGTAAGTTGAACAATCTCGAAGTATTCCATTTTCTGGCATACCGAAATATGACAAGTGCTGGAATTACACCTGCTACATTGTACCGTTTCTATGGGGGCCGCGAAGAAGGAATTGGGACTATATGTGAAGATGAAGCCAATGATCTTGATGAAAACGAAGACAAAATGCGGTTTTACAAGAACGGGTATACTACGGGGAAACCAGTTATTAGAAACGACGATACCGAATCCGGAAGAATCCCGCAAAAGTTTTTTACATTTGGATGGAAGGCGCTTGCCGCAGAACGACTGCCAGATTCTGTAATTGCAAGAGGATTCCTAGATAGGACTATAGTTATGCCTTGCGTATATGGATATCCTGAGTACGATATAACCGAAGTAACCAACCCTATGGGTGAAGAAAAATTTCTTCAATTGCTGCATGAACTGGAGAAGACTAGAAATCTACTTTTGACATACAGAATATTGCACCATGACGATAA
>JALZOS010000279.1 GCA_030913755.1 Thermoproteota archaeon
AACTAATTCTTCCATTCGCAGCTCCTGCGTGCTAGCCTCTTCCTTCATTTTGCTTAATTTTTTCATGTGTTCGGGTTTTAACAATCCTCTAGAATCTAATTCTTCAACTGCTTTCTGTGCAGCCTTCTCCAGACCTAATGCTTCACCTATTTTTTCTTCAATCATTTCTTTATCTGCCATGACATTAAGGATAATGCATCATTGCTAATAACAGTAACAGGTATTCGATTCACGAACGGGAACGGTTATTTGAGGTTCGTTGTAAGATAGATATTCTTTAATGCCCAAATAATATTGATGAGCGATTCAACAGAAAATTTAGAAAAAGCGCAGAAGAACCAGAAGCGAGTCGGAGCGGCTGAGTCAGATCCTGAAACTATAGGCCCGGCAGAAAACCTACGTGAAGAAGCAGCGGAAGCCGTAGACGAAGAGGAGGACTCTGCAGAACCTGCCTAATTTTTTTCGAGCTTTAAGTGTCAATAAAACCTGTGGGTTTAGATTGTAAACCCCTTAATAATGACTTGAAAATCATGAGGATCATAGCATAAGTCACCCGCTCATCCTACTAAAAATGGGAGTCAATTCTAGGGCTTTGAAGACGATTGATCGTGGTCTCAGGAAATTCGCTACCTAGTCTGCTCATAATTGAATAACACTATAATCTTTTAAGATCCATGTTCACTTTGTAGCTGAACGTGTTACATTATAACACAAATGAAGTACTCCAAGTTCCAAGTAGATTGGATTTCTATCAATAACTCTCCATTCTTTTTCCGTAAGGCTTCAACCATGTCCATTATCTTAGCCACCGTGCTTACCTTTTCGTCCGGGACGATGCTCAATGGCTATCTTTACAACTTTATATTCCCCTATCGTGCAAGTGTTTTGGATCAACGCTTGCAGTAATATCGTTTGCTTTCAGTCCCGGAATTCCCTTGATGCTCTTCTTTGCTTCACTTAACCCTGCGTGTGTTGCTTCGTTCCATCCCTTTTTCTGGAGAAATAAAAAAGTACAAAGATCAGATCCGAAAATTTAATCAATGATATAGCTATAATATTTTTGACATAATCCCAAATCTGTTTTAGACATCAATGTTGAGATCTCCAAGCAGGAGTATTGAATAAGTCACCGTCTGGTCCTGAATTAGATCATCTGCATAGATTATTTGCTAGCCTCGAGTCGATGGATTATGCAGCTGTGATCATTACATAATATTTAAGTTATAATGTGTATACTTAACTGTGTGGAAATCTTTACAATTACACCGACATCAGTGTAAAACATGTGGTATAATTTGTGAATGTGAATCTAATCTTGACTGTAATCCTAGTATATTTATGAACTACGTTTGTCTAACTTGCAAAAAATATTGGAATGCTTAAAAGGATAGGGGATACATTATCGTCGTAGGCACATTTCTAGTCCTGGAACATGGTCTGTTTGATATTATATACCAAATTTTCCATTTCAAAATTATCGTATAATTCATTTATTCGTTTTGGCTTGAGGGATAGAGATTCTAATTCTGATATATGCGAACGCTGAGTCGCAGTCAATTTATGAACACGGTGTTGTGATATCCATTTAATTATACATACATTTAATTTAATAAGAAGGTTCCTTCAAAGAGATTTAATCCAAAATGGCATACTGGTTAGAATCAATAACCGTTTTACCTTGTTCAATTAGAAAAATGATCTTAACATAGATACCCTCATAGATATTGTGCTTTTTCGAAAGACCGAAATTCTTATCAAAAAATTGTTGACAAATAAGCTTATGCTGTTTGACACTTTTTACTTGAAACTTAGGGCATGAAATGAACTGATCTTAAAAAAGGCTTCGCTGGGATGCAATGAGATGAGGTCAGGAACTTCTGATATTGATACAGTCAGATTGTATTAAAGACATACTTTAAACATAAATTATTAAACCTATTAATAATAACGTTGAAAATGGCAATATTTTATTTTGATATCCCTGTTAGTTTGTCATTGAACTATGTTGAAAACTCTCTCACCAGAATCGGGGTTAATTTCGGCCATATTTTAGTTACCATATTGACTGCGATGGTTTTCTTATGTTGTTTTACTATCGCGAATGCTTTAGCGATTGACTCTATTTCCTCTGTACTCGTCGATAGTGATACTGGCATTGAGCAGAAAGATGAGAATAACTGGATTCAGGTTAATCACGACATATACGGTACCAGGAATAGTAATCAAACTATAATAACAAAGAACAATGTTGGCAAACTGCAGGTTAAATGGACTCTCTTCAATGATTTTGAGATACAGGAACCTCCTATTATAATAGGTCACAAAGGCTATGTCCAAGATTATGTGGGGAATATAATAGCATTTGATACAATGACTGGAAAAGTAACTTGGAAGATCCGTGCTGGAAACGGTCCTACGATGGGTTTGGTCTTTAATCATGGTGTAATATTCTCAAGCACCGCATCGAACTCTACCATTGTAGCGATCAATGCAACAAATGGTGAGATTAAATGGGTATCGAGGGCTTTGGGTGACCCTCTGTTGGGTTATAGTGTTGATTCTCCACCGATCGTATGGAAAGATTATGTGATTGCAGGTTCTGGCGGAAGTGGGCTTCCTCCTGGATTGGGCTTTGTAAAAGGAAATGTTACTGCCATCAATCGTACTAACGGCGAAATAATATGGAATCTTGATACCACAGCAGGCGCTTGGGTTAAACTCGGAAAAACCCCTCCCAACGGAGGCGCAACGGCGTGGTCTGGGGGTTCTCTTGATCCAGAGACAGGAATAATCTATATTCCATTAGGAAGTGCGTCACCTAACTTTAATGCGAGTACTAGGCAGACTCCAAACTTTTACTCAAACCATATTATAGCGATAAACGTTACTAATGGTAAAATAGTATGGGCAACTCCATTTATAGCACATGGCACCGTTCTGGACGTAAGTGTCCCAGATACACATGATTGGGATACTTCATGGGGAAGTAGTATCAGTCGAGTAACCCTCGACAACAATATGCAAAAAAAAATAGTCATAGGTCACGATAAAATGGGCAATGTTATCGCAATGGATGCCGTAACGGGAAAGGAGATATGGTGGAAATCGGTAGGGAAGCGATACAACATAGATTCAATGCCCTCACGTGGTGGCAGTGGTATGATATGGTCTTATGGTGTGTACAGTTATCATGCAGTTGATAGCGACAGTCTTTATGTTGCGGCTACTAACAGAGGCTTGAACTTTTTTACTGATGGAATAAGCGGACACAAGATCGCCGCTCCTCATACTATTGAACAAGGGCTAAGAAATGGAACTATAGTTGCTCTGGATCTGGCTACGGGGAATATTAAATGGCAATACGATACGGAATTTCCTCCCAGAGTTTCTCCATTAACTACCAATTCAATTCTATTCGGTGGCTATATCCCATTTACGGAAAAGGTCAAGTCAGGCGTGATTTTGGCATTAGATAAACAAAATGGAGAGAAGTTGTGGGAATTTAACGTGAATGCTCCAATAGGACCTGTCGGCCCGTCAATAGGAGATGGATTGCTGTATGTGCCTACAGGTAAAGTCCAAGGCCTATCCAAACAAGGCCAAATAGGAGGATCAATAGTTGCATTTGGCCTTCCTCGAGAAGATTAGACCAAATAAGGTCTCTCTAAGACTGGGTTAATACTTAGGCCATATTCGATCGGCCCCTGAAGATACATCGTATCACCTTTACAATTGTGTATCGCAATGTGATCTACAACAAATACAATTTATTATTGGTTATAACATCATAAACAATGGGCGAATATGACATTATTTCCCCATAGAACTTGTAACAATAATTAATCATCTGCACTTAACTTTTGTCAGTACATATACTTTCCAAGTACATGCGGTGTATCTTTTCTTTATATTCCCGTATAGATCTAAAAATATTGTCAACACTGACTTGGTTAGCTGTTGATGTCTTCTTCATTAATTCCATGATAAAATATTGATATTAGAGATTGAAGATCAGTGAAATCTAACCAACGGCCTAAAAATTATCTTACAATGATTTAGTAAACCGTTGCGCCACCGCTACCAGTTCGGGGTTCCAATCAGTTCCTACAAATAAATCAGGTCCCGCCAAATTCTTATGACCGACTATATTGGTTTATAATTTCTTTGACCCTTCCAACAACTCCGCTTTCTAGCAAGACCTTTATCCCATGGGGATGGACGGCAGAAGACGTCAAGACATCTTTAACTACACCTTCAGTCAGCTGTCCTGTCTTCTGATTATGTTTTTTCAACTACTCTTACAATGGCGCCGGGTTGTACATCATCCTTCCTTTTGCCGTCTAGCACGACCTATATTTAGCTTGGAGATTATTATATTTTTGATTTTCCGAACTAGCTTGAGATTGTGTTGTATATACAGAACTTTGAAAATGGCTCTGTTAACATACCTGGACATTGTATACGTGCAAATTTCGTGACATGTTCTAATCTTTAATATTTCATTTGTGTAGAAGTCTTAATGTTTGATTCAGACATTGATTTACCAAATCGAAGCTGAAAGTGTTAATTTCTAGACATAGAAAGAAAAGAAAAGGAAGTTAGGCCATCATCCAGGTGGAATCTGAGACCGACGTTAAGGCTTCCGAACCCGTACCAGATATCATAGAAAATGAAATCGAATGTCCAAGATACTATGGTATAATATCGTTATGCTCGGATTTTGACAATCTATACTATCTCTGTAAAAGTTGCGATTTTTATCTGTACACAATCAAAAGATAACCGTATGTCAGACCTTTACTAGCTCTTTAGCATTCTATTAGATTATCTTTTCGACTTTGCTTTAACTTTTTTATTTCCGGTCTTACCGCCCTGCTTTGAACTTGTCTTGAAACTAGCAATTCCACTATTTATATTAGTTAGCTGTGTTTCAATAACCTTAATTTGAGCTTGCATATTCCTAATGACCAGTTGTTGTCTGCTACCACTATTGACAATCTTATTTAATTTTGATAATTGGTTTTGCATCTTCTTATTCACATTGAAATGTTTGGTTAATTGACTTGATAACTTTTTCAATTTCTTGTTTACCTTTACCTTTGATTCGTCTTTTGCAATTTCTGTAGTTGAATCAGCACCACTTTTTTCTTGACTTTCAATAGTGCCTGACTGTTCTTCATCAGCACCCATGTTTATTATTACGAAAGCGTACTAAATAAATGAGTGTAGAAGGGTGGATTAGTGATAATAAGGAATCTTTAACGGACTTGATGATCGCTGTAGTGACAGGTTAGTCAAAGGGCTTCCCGTTAATGTAACAGCTTTTGGTTTGGGTATATTCGAAATGTGTTTAATACTGCGAGATTCTATCATAAAGTCACAATTACGGCATACAAACGTGTCACATTGAATCGATGTACCAGAGCTCGTGTAATTTATCCTGGTGTCTTTCAAAACGAAAGTAGATTTGGAACAAGAAACACATATCTTTCCAGAAAATGACTGTGATTGTGACATCTAAATTTCCCAACCTACTCTATTGTACAATCTCAATTACATCGTATATAATAAAATAATTTAATTGTTCGAGATGTATTAATTACGTCTATTAAAGCGACACTATACCTTCTTATGGCTCAAAAGTCAACTATCGAAATGCTCTTATTAAATTTATGCAATTTTTCAAAATTAAGATCTCGTTGTTGTACTAATTATTTGACAAATCTTTGGGTCTCCAGATCTTCACTAATTCATATTTGGTTCCGAGTTGAAGTACTTTCCATTTCTTGACTGGCAATTTAATATACACAAGACCGCAGGTAGGGATGCTTTCAGCCCTACCAGTCAACAACTCTATTAGTTCAATGATTGTAGGATTATGTCCCACAACAAGGACCCGTGTATAATCATCTTTCAAACTTTGTAAAGCATTAAAGTATTCCTGTGGGCTTGTTGCATATAGGGAACGTCTAAACGAAATTTTACCTTTATATTGACACTTATCAGCCACTATGTCAGCGGTAGACCGAGCCCTAACTGCTGAGGAGCTAATTATACAGTGAGGTGTAAGTCTTTCTTTGAGTATCAATTTTCCTATCCTTGGAGCATCTCTCTTTCCTCGCGCGTTAAGAGGTCTTTCAAAATCAGATAACTCAGAATCTTCCCAACTTGATTTAGCATGACGTAGTAGTAATAGGTCCTTCATGTATTATTAATCAAACCACTGTCACAATTTAACTTTCGGTTAATGACATTAATTAAACAAGCTCTTAATAAAAAGGAATGTATGTATTATCTGAATAAATAGTCAGCAGGACTTGAGGGAAGTTAATGAACAATCTATCCATCCGAATTCTCCTGCTAAAGTGATCAGAATAGCCAAAACAATCGCTTACTTATATATAGAATGTATTAAAACTATGCGATAATATCTGATTCTAAATTCGTTCCTTAAGAACATTTTGGGTAAGTATTGTCGTTAGTCATCGTAGATCTATAGGG
>JALZOS010000292.1 GCA_030913755.1 Thermoproteota archaeon
ATTCAAAATCCATTTGTTAGTGAATTAATTAAAGATGAAGTGATTACAATTGATATAGATAGAGAACTTCCAAAAGAAGAACAGTTAAAAAAACGGTTTACTCTGACCAAACTCGTAAAAACCTTCGAAGAACTTAGATATTCATGTTATTCTAGCTCAAGCAGGTCGCGTTTAATCGATTCCGGAAAATACAGGAATTTCGAAGATATGAGGGCAAAGCTAGATTCAATAAGACAGGAGCTTATTGAAAAACATAATACTAAATTCGTTACCAATTATGTCGAATTAGAATACAGTGCAAAGCTTGTTCCTGATGGAAAGCGATGTAGGATGAAGAAACCGTATCATAGAAATATCCTCTTTGTTGGTGATGCTGCAGGAAGGGGTATATTCATTGGACCACGAATTGAAGGATTGAACGTGGGAATAGATGATGCCGTAAGGGCTGCGCTTGCGGTTTCACGATCAATAGACAAGAATAGCTTTGCGGAGGGTTACATGGGAGAGTATTATACATCACTTGTAGAGCAGAGTCCGTATACGCGCGACATGAAAGAAATAGATAAAGAATATCTCAAGATATTTCTTGAATCGACAAAGAGTATACCAAAGGAAATCGTTGGCTCGCGATATGGAATCATATTCAAAATTATGTCAAGTGGAAAATTGAGAGGATTAGCAGTAGGTATTGCAAATATCTTGGGATATGATAAGATCTTGCCGCTAGTGGAATCAGAGGAAACATATGTACAGGTGCCCATAGAGGTGGCCTCCAAACTAGGCAAAAATATTACATCATCCTACACCCCGGTACCACCTTCGGTAGAAGAAAGAGTCGCTAGGCTGAGATATAATGATGACCCAGTATCCCATATAATAGTTCGTGAACCAGAAAGCGAATTCATAAGAAAGCTGGTCGTGCTCTGCCCAACAAGGTGTTACTATCAGGAAGACAAGAAGGTCATGCTACAACACGAGGGATGCATAGAATGTGGATCGTGTGCCAAGGGTACGGAATGGAGGCATCCCAGGGGAGAAAAAGGCGTGATATTTAATTATGGTTAGGTCTTCCACTTGATGGAGCATCCTATTGATGGATCAAAGTCCTTCTCTAGAGTTTTCCCTGCGAGAACATTCCTTACGTTGTTTTCCATTATAGGAATTTTTGGAATTGCTTCTGGTTCTGTAGCATCATTTATTCTTCCGTGGAATACTAGTCTCCTCTGATGGTCAAATAAGAATGGATCGGGTGTGCAAGCTGCTCCATATGCTCTTGCTACTGTTTGCGTATCATCGATTAAGTATGGAAAATTTAACTCGTATTTTTCTGCAAACTTAACCATATTATCGAATCCCTCATCTTGATAGTCAGAATCATTGCTGTTTATTCCTACTACCCTCAAGTCCGATGTAGAAAACCTATTCTGCAAATTCACTAAGTCGTTGATGCGTGCCTTCACGTATGGACAATGGTTACATATGAAAACTACAAGGGCACACTTGCAATTGAATTCTTCAAGTGAATACATTTTACCATCAACACCTTTCAGCTTAAATGACGGAGCTTTTTCATTAGTCTTCAAAACTTGATTTGAAAGTGTTTTTGCCATGAAGATCCTCCTGAGAATAGGTTATTAAATCATACTTTGCGTAAAACGTATTAGTTAGACCCTACTTATGAATACTTGCCATTCCCATTGCTTGATCTGTCGCACGCTAGTGTTTTCCTCCCAGCTACTTTTCATAGTAACACTTGAAAAAAATAACGAATGCTACGATGCTTTGTACCAAATTAATTTGTGATGTAAGAGAATCTCGGTAAAATTGTTAGTTAATGTGGGCGATTAATATGATAGGTCAGAACGGAAGTTGCAAGAACTTTAAAGAATATAGGTTTGCTCGTTTTAGTCTCCCCCTGCAGATTCGACATCAGGATCATATTAGAGAATAGTTACCTATCAATGTAACCTACATTGCATACTAATGTTGAGTCAATAATTTTATAATAAAATATTCTTCACTAATCATTACACGATATCATTAGATACCTATTAATACAATAAAATACGCCATGGTGCTATCACTGACGGGCAAGACAAACATGACAGGACATTTAGACCAAAAAACAAGTTTCTTTAACAAGGTGGTAGTCATAGGGTTAGGTCAACTTGGCCTACCGGTAGCAAGATTTGTAAAGGAAAGAGGATTTGACGTTTATGGCTATGATATTAACGCTTTCACGATGGACCGTGCTGAGACAGAATTTGGCATAAAGAAGATTACAGATTTTTCGGACATTGACGTTTTTATAATTTGTGTATCAACTCATAAACCCGACGATATATTTGCGCCATATGTTGACGGATTGTATTCAGTGGTACACAAGATATCCAACGAGGCAAAAAATGGCAGTCTTATTTCAATAGAAAGCACAATCCCTAGCGGGACCTCACGAAAAGTGTTTGAGCTGTTGGATCACAGACTGCATGTAGTTCATGCTCCCCATAGATGGTATTCCCTCGATGAGGATATCCATGGGGTAAATCAGCTCAGAGTGATTGGGGGGGTATGTGAGTGTTGTTTACGTAATGGCATCAGATTCTATGACTCTAGTTCAAGCAGGTCTCGAATGGCCCAAGATTTCATAGAAGGCTTTGAAGCAGATCGAAAGAGAAAGAGTGAAACTATGGGTATACCCATGCATCCTGTTTCTAACGTAGAACTGGCTGAATTGACAAAAATAATTGAAAATGCAGACAGGTATTTACAAATTGCATTTGCAGAGGAACTGTACCTTTACTGTCAAGCAAATCACATCAATTTTTCGGAGTTGAAGGATGCGCTCAATACAAAATGGAACGTGAATATACTTGAACCAAGAGAGGGTATAGGTGGCCACTGCGTTCCGAAGGATACAAAGATGTTTTTAGATTCGTCTAGAGGCGTCAAAAGTAAAATTTTGCTAGCAGCACTAAATGTGGATCAGGATTATAGAAGATTTAGGCAAATAAGGGACAAGCAGTATCAATCTGACGCTCCGGTAAATGATAAACAGATCTTATCCAGCTGACAAACCGCCATTAAAATGAGACCATCAAAAGAGTAATTTTTAAAATTAACTTATTTTACAATGGATAGGATTATTCCGCGATTTCAAGTCCAAACTGGATTTAGTTTTAAATATTGTAGAATTATCCTAATTCTTATGTCGGTCCACGAATCAGCCAAGGAAGGGCCAATTGAAAAAAATATTGACACTAGAGAGGTGAACGCAGGCACATCCACACTATATCTTAATTTTTCATTTTACAAAGTAGATCCCAAATGGAGATGGCTTAATGACATAGGCAAGGAGGAAGCTGCAAAAGAGTTTGCGATGCTAATCG
>JALZOS010000295.1 GCA_030913755.1 Thermoproteota archaeon
CAAACTTCTTTCACATGCTGTAAGAGTAGAAGCATAGCCTTGATCGCTATTCCACACTTTCGTGGTAATGAAGACCTCTTCTCTTGATATTCCACTTTCTAGAATCGCCCTACCGACGTCCCCTTCATTGCCGTATACCCAAGCAGTATCAATATGTCTATAACCCAGCATCAATGCATAGCTAACTGCACTAAATGTTGTTTTTCCAGATGGTGTCTGGTAAACTCCTAGGCCCAGACGTGGAATCTTCACTCCATTATTTAGTATGGCACAGGATTGTAAGGTCAATGGCACAATGAGATGTACTTACTGAGGGCACTTAATTCTATCGGCAATTTAGTGATTTTCGTTCTTCTCTATAACTTCTAACTGACTCCCTTGTGATCACCAATTTTGTTTACGTGAAGATGGATTCTGACTGTGATCATTATTCCTGCTCGAAAGATTTTAAATATACAAATACGTTATAATAAACTCTGTATGCTAAAGATTTTAAACGCCAGTCCTGGATTTGGAGCACCCCTTAGTGAACAAGAAATAAAGGAATTCTTAACGTCGAAGGTTCTAAATGTGCATCTTGGGACAGTAGATGATAATGGCCATGCAAATATTCATCCCGCATGGTACTACTATGATCCTTCGAAGGATAAGATATACGTAGAAACGGGAAAACAATCTAAGAAAATAGAGAATCTAAAAAGGAATGAAATTATATACTTTTGTATCGATGATCAAAACCCTCCGTATAAAGGGGTACGTGGAAAGGGAACTGTGAAGTTATATGAAGATATCAACTTTAACGTTCCTATTGCTGAGAAGATACACATTAGATATTTAGGAAGTCTAGAAAATCCAATATCTCGGTCACTTTTAGGTGCAATGAAGAAAGGCCAATCAATTGTCTTAGAAATTAGTCCAAAGTATTACTCGACTTGGGACTACAGTAAAGTGTAAACAAATTTCAATTAGTAATGGTAGTTACCGGCTACCTGATTTCAACTCATGTCAATACTTTGATTGGATATTTCATCTTGATAATTGCTTCCCGAATTTCTTCGGAGTATTCCCCGCAAAAATAGCATTCAATACCTCATCAGGGGTCGATCTCGCAAATATGATTTCCAGACCAATGGCTTGTTCGTCTTCTGAAACATCCATATACTTTCCGCCCCCCATTGGAATTGTTTTGTTTATTTCATTAGACCGTAGGGTGCTTCATATATCGTAATTGACGTGATGGCAACATTATCCTCACTTGATATTTTATATTATTTTTTGATACATTCGATCACCTTTCTCTGATCGCTTATCAGAAATTTCTATCAGTACATCTGGATCGATTATTATCAAACTCTACGTTCACTTCTTTTCGAAGCAATATCTACAAGTATTTTCTCTTTAATAGATGGGGGATATTGACGATGAACTTCTTTCGACTTTAGAGCCACGGTAAATCTTGTATCCGGGGATGACCTTGTTGAAATTGCATTGTGCGCGGTGGATTGAAGAGGCATTTTATTACCTGCGATGTAATCTTATAAAACGATACGCTAGTGAAACGGGTTCGGTGGTAAAGGCTTACTATTCTTATAACAAGCGGACTTCTCATAAGCTGGGTAGTAGTGGTCATATCTATTGGAGGTCGTTCACTGATCATCTTAAAATTGATACGAGAACGGGCGTTCGCCGTTAGAGAGCTGGCTGAATTATTTGGGATGAGAAGCACTATCTCCTTATAGCAATAGCACTTGAACATCTTTTGTATTCATCGACTTTCTTGATTAGACTTACTCATTTGGGAATTAGGATTTCATGCAATAGAGTTAATCTCCTTGAATTTCGACACAGGTCCTCCAGTTCTTGTTGTTCTTGGAACCAATACAAACCAACCTCTGCAGAGGCTCAAACCAAGAATGTCTTTAGCAAAGATATCTCTGACTGTTAAATAATTATATTTTCTATCTATTGTAGATATTGTAGATGATTGTGCTGAGATTGAAGATGGTCGTAATTACGGTCTCCTTAGTTAGTCTAATAGTACCGTATTTTAGGACCACATACTCGCTTGATGTTCGGATAGTGGATGTAGGGAACGACAACAATGACACTTCTACAAACCAGCAGAGTTTCTCAGACTCAGGAATAGAACAAATGACATTAAAAGCGCAACTCAAACCAGGTTCATATGCTCAGCGGCCTTTATGACATAATTGTAAAGATGTCAGCACCATCAACC
>JALZOS010000311.1 GCA_030913755.1 Thermoproteota archaeon
GGGTGTACTGGCTGCCGTGTCTGTCGTGTGTTAACTTTCTGGTCTCGGTTGAATGTCTTTAGTCTGACTATTCCCACATCTTGAATATGGTATTTCATATATATTAACTTGGTAAGTAATTTTTAATAATCACGCACGCGTAATAATGAAGACTCTAGTCAATACGATGGGGTGGGCCAGGGTTAGCCATCGTCCATAGAATCTCTCTGTCCTGGTCCATCAATTTGTTCAGAAATTCTAGTAACGGCTTGTTTACTACTCGATAACTATGATAAAACAAGAATTTGCTAGTTCCATTATCTAAAAACAACAGAGCATTTACACTCACTAACAGAGTCCATGCACGGCGCTCTTGAAATGGTAAACGTGAAAATATGATAGTACTTTTCACGTCACAGCGATAAATATAAAGGGACGCCTCCCTATCTTTTTTTAAAAAATAAGGCTGCTGACGCAGTGGAACCCATCAGATTGATTCCCAATAATGTAAGACGAAAGGAGTCAAATGTTCCGTGCCTTCATTTGCTTGAACGGTGCTTGCAATATTATTATTTTCAGCGCTCAAAAGTGCTGAATGCTTTCTAACAATTATATAATGAGCCTGAGAACACAAACCAGAGGCCTTCGTAGTATAGCCTGGTCAGTATAGGCGGCTGTGGGCTGCGGAAGAATGATTCTGTTGTCAGATACCGCTTGAGGAGGGTTCAAATCCCTCCGAAGGCCTTTGACAATCATAGAAAGAACGAATAATCAATCCTAGAAATTGTCATGGGATCGAGGGCAAAGGAAGAGGTAGTAAAAGGAATATATTCGCCAATGAAGATAGAATTCTAAGATGGTTTATCATTCTTATATCTTTCTGGAGAGGATTGAACATGTCGGTTGAGGACAAGAATGTGATAATAACAAATCATATTTATCAACCGAAGCATGAAATACTAAGTCACGGGGAAGCTGAAGAAATTTTAAAAAAGTATAATGCAAAACCCGGTCAATTACCCTATATACTAATCGATGATAAGGGACTGGAAGGTTTTGATGTAAGGCCTGGAGACATAATAAAGATCACCAGAAAGTCACCCACGTCGGGTGAAAGTGTATATTACAGGTACGTTGTAGAGGGATAGTTAAGAGATGTCTGAGATTTTGCCTGATATGTGGTCAATAATTCATGATATTCTCCGTCGAGAAGGTGTTGCAAGACAACATCTCAATTCATATAATGAATTCATGGAGCGTGGTCTCCAAAGTATTATAGATGAAGTGGCGGAAATTGAAATCGAGACTGCGGAATATCCGTATAAAATTAAGCTGGGAAAAATAAAATTGCAACAACCGCGGATAATGGAATTGGACGGTTCAATTACTCATGTAGCACCTGTAGAAGGTAGACTCAGGAATCTCACATATGCTTCACCAGTTATGCTTGAATGTAGCATAGTGGAGGATGGAAAGGTTTTGGAATCTAGATTTATTCATATTGGAGACATGCCAGTTATGGTAAAGTCGAATGCTTGTATATTGCATAACTTGCCGGAAATAAAGTTGATCGAATTAGGGGAGGACCCCAAGGATCCTGGAGGATACTTTGTGATTAATGGTTCAGAAAGGGTGATTGTAGGGCTAGAAGATCTATCATATAATAAAATTATTGTTGACACGGAAGAAACTACTGGAAATATCTTATTCAAGGCAAAAGTTTACTCGTCGATTGTAGGTTATAGAGCAAAATTAGAACTTATCATGCGTCCAGACGGATCTGTGGTAGCGAAGATACCTGGTTCGCCGGTGGACATACCACTTATTACGCTAATAAGGGCATTGGGCCTAGAATCTGACAAGGACATAGCCAACGCAGTATCCCTGTTAGAAGTGATCCAAGATGAATTAGAGCCATCTTTTGAAAAAGCGGGTGAGATAGTCACTAGTAGAGACGCAATCGTCTACATAAGTAAAAGAATTGCGCCAGGAATGCTTGAAGAGTTTCAAATAAAAAGAGCTGAAACGCTTTTAGATTGGGGACTTCTCCCGCATCTTGGCAAAAATCCTGAGAACAGACACGAAAAAGCACTGTTCCTTGGCGAGGCATCATCTAAATTGATTGAGCTCCGCCTTGGATTAATTAATGCTGACGATAAAGATCATTACGGAAACAAGGTTATAAAATTTGCAGGCCAAATGCTTGCTGATCTATTTAGAACCGCGTTCAGAAATCTAGTCAGAGATATGAAATACCAATTAGAGCGTTCGGGTCAAAAGCGAGGAATCAATGCTGTAGCTGCTGCAGTTAGGCCCGGAATAATATCAGACAAGTTAAACAATGCTATAGCCACTGGCAATTGGGGCAGAGGCAGAGTAGGAGTGACGCAGCTTCTGGATAGGACGAATTATATGTCTACAATAAGTCATCTCAGAAGAATTCAATCTCCGCTGAGTAGAAGCCAACCAAATTTTGAAGCAAGAGATCTTCATTCTACACACTTCGGCCGAATATGCCCTGCTGAGACACCAGAAGGTTCTAATTGTGGGCTCGTAAAGAATCTCGCTTTATCTGCTGTTATATCTGTGAGCGTCTCAGCAGCCGAGATAGTCGAAAAGCTCTTTGAGTTAGGTGTTCATCATGTGGATGAGGCCACTGATGTTGTAAAGCGAAGTGGTACTCGAGTATTCGTAGACGGAAGGCTTGTCGGTTATTCGGAGGATGGATCATATCTTACAAACACTTTGAGGACTATGCGTAGATCTGGAAAGATACATCCGCATGTTGGAATTTTTCTGTCTTCACCAAGGAACGAAATCGCTACAAAGAGACTACATGTCAGTTGCAACGCTGGTCGAGTCATGAGACCTTTGGCCATAGTAAGGGAAGGCAAGCCCGTTCTGTCAGTGGAAGTGGGAGAGAAGATCCATAAAAAGTTCTTGTCATGGAATGATTTGTTATACATGGGAATGATTGAATTAATAGACGCGAATGAAGAAGAAAACTGCTTCATATCCCTGGCCATTGAGAATTTGCAATCTGATCATACTCACGTTGAAATATTTCCATCGTCTATTTTAGGTGTGGGCGCCTCCATAATTCCATATCCCGAACATAATCAATCCCCAAGAAACACTTATGAAAGCGCAATGGCAAAACAGAGTTTAGGCTTTTCAACCCCATTGATGAATGCAAGTACTTATGTCAGACAGCATTTTATGTTGTACCCCCAGACACCAGCTGTCTCTACTAAAGCCATTAACCTCTTGGGATTGGATGACCGTCCAACAGGTCAGAATTGTATCGTGGCAGTATTGCCATATGAAGGGTATAACATTGAGGACGCGGTCGTCTTCAACAAGTCTGCTGTTGACAGGGGGTTGGGAAGGACTTTCTTTTATAGAGTTTACGAAGCAGAAGCAAAACAATATCCAGGCGGGATGAAGGACACATTTGAACTGCCTTCGCCTGATGCAAATATTAGAGGATACAGGGGAGAAAAGGCGTATAGGTTGTTGGAACAAGATGGTGCAATAATGCATGAAGCGATCGTAAATGGTGGTGATATCCTTATTGGTAGAACTTCTCCGCCCCGATTCATGGAAGAATACAAAGAATTTGAAGTTAAGGGTCCTTACCGTCGAGATACTTCGGTCGGAGTAAGACCTTCGGAAAACGGTGTTGTGGATTCAGTTGTCATGACACAATCAGTAGAAGGTGGCAAGATGTATAAAATAAGAGTACGAGATATGCGCATACCAGAGATTGGCGATAAGTTCGCATCTCGACATGGTCAAAAAGGTGTCGTTGGAATGCTTGTATCTCAAGAAGACCTACCTTATACAGAGGAGGGTATAGTTCCAGATATAATGATCAATCCTCATGCGTTTCCATCAAGAATGACCGTAGGACAATTTATGGAATCACTTGCAGGTAAAGCTGCATCACTCCGTGGTCAGCCAATCGACGGTTCTGCGTTCGTGGGAGAAAAATTCGATAGTCTGAAGAGTACACTTGAAAAATACGATTTCAAATACACTGGAAAGGAAACGATGTATGATGGAAGGACTGGAAAGAGATTCCCAGCTGATGTGTACGTCGGTGTGGTATACTATCAAAAACTTCATCACATGGTAGCAGACAAAATTCATAGCAGGGCACGAGGACAGGTACAGATGCTGACGAAGCAACCTACTGAGGGACGTGCACGTGGTGGAGGCCTGAGATTTGGGGAGATGGAGAGAGATTGTCTTATTGCGTATGGTGCGTCGATGATGCTAAAGGATAGACTTCTTGAAGAGTCCGATAAAGCTGAAGTCAACATTTGTGAGAGATGCGGATTGCTAGCATATTATGATGTTAAGCAAAGGCGATACGTTTGCAGAGTTTGTGGAGAAAAAGCAAAGATCTCTTCCGTGGTCATTGCATACGCTTTTAAGCTTCTCTTGCAAGAAATGATGAGTTTGAACATTGCTCCTCGATTGCTGGCAAGGGACAAAGTTTAGAGGAAAAGAAATTGGAAGATAGTATGAAAATTCTGGGCGGGATCAGATTTAGTGTTTGGTCGCCTGTAGAAGTGCGGAAATTTAGTGTTGCTGAAGTGACGGCACCTGAAACATATGATGAGGATGGAATGCCAGTTCAAGGAGGTTTAATGGACAATCGTTTGGGTACTTTGGAACCAGGTCAAAAATGTGGAACTTGTGGAAATACCTCAGCAAAATGTCCAGGACACTTTGGACATATTGAATTGGCAGAACCGGTATTACATATAGCATTTGTCGATGATATTCATAAGCTATTACTTATTACTTGCAGATCATGCAACAGAATAAAACTCTCTCAAGAAGATTTGAACAAGTACAAACTGATTAGAGAAACGAAAGCTGCGTATGCTGTCATCACTCTCGAGAATATCAAAGATGAAATAATTGAGAAAGCTAAGAAAGTAAAAATTTGCCCGCATTGTCAAAAGGAACAATATGAACTAGTCTTTACTAAGCCTACCATATTCGTAGAAAAAACAGATATTGGTGAAAACCGTCTCCTGCCTATTACAATTCGAGAGCGATTGATGCACATCCCAGATGAAGATCTTATGTTGCTGGGATATGACCCAAAGACCGCTAGGCCCGAATGGTTTGTACTACAAGTCTTGCCAGTGCCTCCAGTAACAGTTAGGCCTTCAATAATTCTCGAAACTGGTATCAGATCTGAAGATGATTTGACGCACAAATTAGTCGATATAATAAGAGTAAATCAGAGACTAAAAGAGAGCAAAGAAGCAGGAACTCCACCTTTGATAGTTCAGGATTTAGTAGACCTATTACAGTATCATGTGACAACATATTTTGATAATGAAGTGTCAGGTATTCCTCAGGCACATCATAGATCGGGAAGACCTTTAAAAACACTTACACAGAGATTAAAGGGGAAAGAGGGGAGGTTTAGAGGTTCGCTCTCAGGTAAAAGGGTTGACTTTTCTAGCAGAACGGTTATATCGCCTGATCCTAATCTGGCGATATCAGACGTTGGAGTGCCCATAGATGTCGCAAAGAAATTAACAATACCTGAGACTATCACTGACTGGAATCTAGAAAAATTAAAAAATATGGTAATAAACGGTCCCAACAATTTTCCAGGAGCAAATTACATCATTAGACCGGACGGAGTGAAAATTAGATTGGATTATGTCACCGATAGAAACACTCTGGCAGAATCATTGTCAACTGGTTACGTGGTTGAAAGACATTTACATGATGGCGACATAGTTATTTTTAACCGGCAGCCTTCGCTCCATAGAATGTCTATAATGGCACATTACGTAAGAGTACTTCCATACAGAACATTCAGATTGCACCCAGCAGTCTGTCCACCCTACAACGCAGATTTTGATGGAGATGAAATGAACTTACATGTGCCTCAAAGTGAAGAGGCTAGAGCTGAAGCTGCGTTGCTCATGAGAGTACAGGATCAACTAATATCACCGAGATATGGAGGTCCGATCATAGGCGCAATTAGGGATTTTATTACAGGCGCATTTATTCTGACCAAAGATACTACGTTATTAACTGAAGAAGAATTTGCAAACCTTGCACTCGTAGGGGGGTATACAGGTGTTCTTCCTGAACCAAAGGAAACAAGAGATGACAAACGATACTATACAGGAAAGCAATTGTTCTCTTTGTTTCTTCCTACGGACTTCAATTTTATTGTTACTTCAAAATGGAACAAAGCATCTAAAGGTGAAGGAAAAGATGTTGTTATAAAGAACGGTGAATTGATCAGTGGTGTCATTGACAAAGCATCCATAGGTGCAGAAGAACCCGACAGCGTATTGCATAGAATAGCCAAAGATTATGGAAACCATGCAGCAAAGAAATTTTTGGATTCGATAC
>JALZOS010000318.1 GCA_030913755.1 Thermoproteota archaeon
GGTTTATTTGGTTCTGAGCAGTTTGGACATTGTTTTGGCTTCAACTGGTCCTGTGGTTGTTGCTCCTTTGTAACTATCCCAAATGCCTCCAGTATAGATTCTGAGGATTCATTACCAAAATAGTGAAGATATTTTAAATGCATTTGTGAATTTCCACCCCACCCTGCATATTGCTTTAATATATTTTCTTTCAGTATTTTCGATTTTTCAGTCAAACCTACGTGACGGCGCAAATACGGGTTAAAGGGTTTTTTAAGTAATTCGGTTATCTTCCTTTTATCCTCGGGCATAACTGAAGGATCGTCTAATAATCTTGGAAAATGCTGAAGTTTGTATTTTCTATAAATCACATTCGCAGTGTGAGAACTCATCTTCCTGCCGTAAGATCTGTCACTTAGTGTGGGTATAAGAAATGCATTAGGATTACCTCTCTGAGGATGCTGATCAATCCAATCCTTAAGAAATGGGATTGAACTAATCAATGGAATTGGTCGTGTTCCGGTTTTGCCATTAACTAAGACTTCGGCATACTGATACTTTCCCACAGTCTTAAAAACTACTTCTTTAAGTCGCAAATTCAGGATTTCATGTGGACGACACGACAAATCTCGGGATATTGCGTGATAACATCTATCCCTCGGGCTGGAACAATACTTTAAGAAAAGTAAATCATCTTCAACAGTCCACAAGTCAGTAGGTTTGTAAATAGATTGTTCTTTTCTTTTTAGAGGTGGGATATTCCCTATGACAGACGGTTTAAGTCGTTTATTCTGTTCAATATCCGGAGAATAAAACCATCTGAAAAATCGTGATAATAATACTCGATAAAGATTGTATGTTCCTATCCATTTATGTAGTGGATCTGATGTTTCTGATTTGCGAAGGCTGTCAAGAAAAGAAATTATGTCCTCTCTCTTCATTTGTTTGATGTTTTTCTGACACAGAAAATCACATAGATATACCAAAACGGTAATATTCATCTTCCTGTAATTTAAAGAAGGATTAATCTCGGTTTTCAAGCGCAATACATAATTCACTATGATAAGACTATTTTCCTTGGAAGTTCTTTCACTCAACATCTTTTCGTAAAATAAGGCAAGTCCTTCACTTACCAGTCTTATTTTACTATCAAATACAATATCACTCTCAGATGAAACCTGTCCTTTATTTTGGAAAACTACCTTAGATTTCAATTCTCCTATCCTAAGGTTATGAATGTAAATTAATACATGAGCATATCTAGCAGTTACTATTATTATGAAGTAATAATGAAACAAGCTTATCAAACACTTCTTATTAATTATTGGCATATCGTTATCGTTTTACTCGATGGCAGCGCTGAGCGGGCATAATAGTCTCAGGTATTGCAGGGTATATGGTAGATGAGTAAGAACAAAACCCAGTACGAACACTAAATCTTAATGAAGGTAACGAACAGTTTTAGTACTATGAAGGAACTACGAGTTACTGATACATGGGAAAAATTTATGCAGGAATCTTGTTAGATATAGTGCTGCACTAAAAAAGCCTTGTTCACTGACGTAAGGTTAAGATATGGCTAAGATATGGCAGTAATGCTTTGGTTTAACCCGACTTTAATTAGAATTTTTCACCAGTACTAAAAGCACTAGGAAGCGAACTTGCAAACGTGTCTATTCCTGATGATATACTGCGTTCAGGAATTAACATTGTAAACGTATAAGTATTATTTATCCATATCATGTTTTAACTTGGCAACCTCTTTCACGCTATCTATTTGAATACTGTCATTACCGGTTATCAACCGTGAGAGTGTAGGATGTGTTTCGTATCCCAGACTCAATGCTTCTTTACCTTTTCGGAGAATAGAGAATGTTAGGCGGTTGTCAGTAAGGAGTTGCGCAAGTTTCTTTGCAGTTTTTAGCTTGGAAAATAATCCAATATCGTCAGCCTCATCTCCAAAATTGAAAAATGATGTATCTATAATATCAAGTAATACATTGTCACCTTTAAATTGCAACGAGAATGCTGGCTGGCCATTTGACTTAATTGTGATACTCCCTTTAGGCAATTTCAATAGATTCACTAAATTGTTAATCAGGGGGATCTCTTCTGCGGGAATATCGTTAGCCATTTGTTATTACGTTTGTTTCTGCGAACTACCTTTGTCTTGTACTTCGCTAGATATCACTATCTTACCATTTATGTTCCATTTGGCGCTTCCCAGTTCTCGGCCATTAGGACCAGTTGCCTTAGGTACATTAATCTCCAAGTTCTCAAATTGATATGTGATAGAAACATCCTTACCCGTTATCTTATCGACTATTTGCGCTAGCAACCCCGCCCACTCATTGGGATTTTCTTTCTGCGATTTGTCACTCCTTTCGCTGTACTTATTTTTAGATGCATCATGCTCCATTTCCATTCTAATCTCTACAGGACATAATGATTAATAAACATCTGCGTACGACCTTCTGTCCAAGTGCTTAGAAAATATTATACGACTAGATAATTCTTAATAATCACCGTAGTTGTCGCTTTATTAGCATGGTAACCGGGACTACATTTTCCGTTATTGTATCAGCGTTGATAGTGACTTCACTATTACTAAGCATGGGCTTTCAATTCAAGCAACATTATGTGCTAGCTCAGAACAGTACAAACACTACTGCACTCTCAATAGACCGATTTAATATTAAGATAACACCTAATGATGGAAAAATTTTGCATAGAGGAATAATTACATCCGAACATGGCCAGCCTGAAAATTTAGATGTACAAAGGACTGTCATTTTGCCACATCGAAATGATGGAAATGATTATTCAGGTATTCTGACTTTCACAGCGAGCAGACCCGTAGAGGTACTCTTAGGCCACAGAATGCCGATTGATGAAGAGACATTCTCAAAAATCGATAGCAAAAGATTCGGAAGTCTATTTCTAGTTCATCCAATTCAACCCAATGTTTCAGAGGTCTTCTCTGCACCAACTGTCATTAAACCTGCTTATGGCCTTTCATCCCCATTTTATTCTGCAACAGTTCCTTTCGTAGGAAGCTCAGTTGTACTTCGAACCCTTCATGGAGAACCATTTGTAGCAGTCTATGAGGTATCTGCTCAACTAGGCCAACCAGAAATAGTTATTGATATTGAAACGGCGATGAACGATACTAGAACTGAATGAGAAGGAGCTTAATTCCCGAATAATAGACTCTCACTTTTTTTTTGTTGTTAAATAAGCAGGAGTAAATAATATCTGATGAAGGATTTATTGTAGAACTAATTCAGTGAGTTATAATGCTAGGGTAGTAACTATAGGTAATTTCAGGAAAGTCACATGACGTATTCCAATCAGGTTCGCTATTTGTACGATATGAAAGTCAAATAAGAACGAGAATTGGCCAACGATAAACCTATGTGACCCATCTTAAAAGCTTTAAGACGTTCGGTGTCGCAGTAGGCGAGTAGGAAAGTATGGATGCGTTTGAATGTATAGCAACTAAGCTTGAAGTAAGGGAATTCAGTTCACAGAGTATACCATCTGAAATAAGGCTAAAGGTCCTAGAAGCTGCTAGGCTGACAGGTACTGGTCTTAACACACAACACTGGCGATTTATCCTAGTGGACGGTAGAGAGAGCCTCAAGAAGTTGGCAGAAGACAGTACGAGTGGGAGTTGGATTGGAGCTGCTA
>JALZOS010000102.1 GCA_030913755.1 Thermoproteota archaeon
ATGTCCCAATGATTTTTTGTTTCCTAACTCCATCTTCAAGTTTTCTTAATAGCATATGCCAAATGAGCCGTTTGCAGTCCAGAAATTGATCTATGCTTTTAATTTCATAAGTCTCCTGACAGTGTGGGCAACACAAAAAGAATTTATCGTTTCTGTCATTGGTATCTCTAGCCTCTAAATGTCCTCCACGGCTGTTTGTAGGGGAGGACATGGCTAGAGCGCTTAATTTCTAACCGTAGCCAGTGCGTGGTCGCTAGGGCCATTTGGGACATTAGGAAATACCTTCCTGACATCAAGGAATCTCTTTCTCAGTGTTACTATGCTAACATTCGCTGATGAAGCAATATGGCCCTGTGCAATCTTCTCTCCTTGCTCCAAACACGCTGCGTATAGAACTGCACTTGCTAACGCACTTGGATCTTTTCCAAATGATATTGGATCTTGCTTCATTACGGACATCATATCAGCCGCTCGTCTCACAGTTTTTTCACTTATCAATGCATTGTTGGCTATTTTTGCAAGATGAGATGTACCATTTATTTCTGGCAGTCTTAACTTTAAGCGTCTTACCAATATCCTGTAGCACTTACTCGCGAAAACTTTATCCGCATCAGCCACTTCTGCAATTTCTTCAATTGTTCTTGGGATATTGCTCTCTCTGCAGGCCGCGTAAACACATCCAACAACAAATCCTTTGATTGAACGTCCTTTGATGACGTCAAGATCGATTACTTTCCTGTAGTAGTAGGCAGACTTCTCGATTAATGGTTCACTCAGAGATAGCTTGTCTTTAATACGAATTATTATCGCAAAGGCATTCTTGAGATTTCTGTGATAACTTCTATTACTGTTAGAGATAGTATTCCATTTTCTCATCCTCTGTGCAGTTGAACGCTGTTCAGCATTCAGTGCTACCCCGTTCCCGTCTGTATTTGAAAAAGGAATCACCGTTGAAAGTCCTTTGTCGTAGTTCATCAGAGAAGACGATACACCATTGTGGAGCGTAGCGTCCATCCTGCCCTTTGTATCTAATTCTAGATCATCAGTTTCTACTCCTTCAGCCAGAACCACACCACAATTGCTGCATAATTTTTCTCCACGTTCCGCATCAAATACTATGTTATTATCCTTACAAAAACTACACTCCATAATGTCTTCGGCAACGCGCTCGGCATCATGCTCGTGCTCTTCGATTTTATTTACTAACATGGTCATATGCCATTTCAGGAACAAAACTGTATTAAGCAGGACGTTTACAGAGCAAGAAAAAAGAGACAACCTAACACAAATGGTTACAAAGTGTTACATTACTATGCCTAAGATGTTAAAGCCCCCTAATCATACATTATTTTCGAGATTCAATGGGTTAGTAGCCTAGAAAATCACTCTGGTATGCAACCAAAAAGGCATTTCAAATAGTGAAAGATTTCAATTTTTTAGTGTCATTTCATGAATGAAGTAATTGATGAGTCGCCATAGAGTGGCAATGGTTTTGTTTTAGTGGATCAATGTGGTTTGACCTGTTTTGCCAGGGTAATGCTGATTTATTTATTCATTAAAACGTCTTATTTCGGACGTCTCACATTAGTAGGCGGGCAATAAATTATGTACATGACTAATACATTTAAGATAAAGAATAAAACAAAGTTTGAGACAGGTGGCAAGTGTGACGTGAAAGAGGGCTTCGAAGGTGCAAAAGCTCCTCGTTTTTAAGAACCTTAATACTGGTATCATGTTATGCGCTCAATATATTTCTAGGATGATGGGAAGATGAAGGCTGCCAGAATTATTAAGCCAAAGGAATCTCTACAAGTGCAAGATCTTGATATTCCTAAGGCAAGGGGATCTCAGGTAGTTGTAAAAGTTCACTCGTCTGGCGTCTGTCACAGTGATATTCATCTATGGGAAGGTGGTTATGAAGGACTTGAAGGACAATTTCTTAAGGCCAGTGATCGGGGCGTAACTTATCCACTAACACCGGGCCATGAAATTGCGGGAACTGTGGAGAGCTTGGGTGAAGAGGCTGCGAAGGAGGCGATTGACAAAAATGAGAAAGTAATTGTCTATCCATGGATAGGAGAAGGACTTTGTCCAGCGTGTAGAGTCGGACAGGAAAATTTATGCGATAAACCAAGGTCATTAGGCGTGTACACTGACGGTGGATATGCAGAATATGTATTGGTACCAAGCTACAAGTACCTCGTCAAAATTGGAGATAAACTCGATATTGATAGAGCTGCTACCTTATCATGTTCAGCACTTACAGCATACGGAGCTGTAAAGAATGCTTACCTAAAACCCGGTGACAATGTTGTCATCGTGGGAGCAGGAGGAGGATTAGGACTTATGGCAGTACAGTTAGCAAAAGCGGTTACCGGTGCGAGGATAATAGCAATGGATTTATCTCTAGAAAAGCTAAAAGTTGCAAAAGAAAATGGTGCGGATGAAATTGTTTCACCAAAAGAAGGTGACCCTGTTAAGAGAGTCATGGAGATGACAGATAAATTAGGCGCAGACGTGGTCATTGATTTTGTTAATGCTTCAAAGACTGTGGAAACTGATATGCAGATCATCCGAAGAAGAGCTAGAGTAGTACTAGTTGGTCTCTTTGGCGGTGAATTGCGATTGAGCTTGGTCACTATGCCCACCAGAGCATACAAGTTAATTGGGTCGTATACTGGGAGTTTAAGTGACTTAATAGAGTTAGTTTCACTAGCAAAAAGAGGAGTAATAAACCCGGTTGTTTCAAATCGATTTAAACTTGGCCAAGCCACAGAAGCTCTACAAATGCTAAAAGATGGCAAGATACTGGGGAGGGGTATAATAAATCCTTGACAACAGTAACAGATACAACAAAATTAAAGACAATAAACCCAGCAACAGAAACAATTCTTAATGAGTACAATATTATGACCAGGGAACAGATATATGCTACAGTAAAAACATCGAGGAACGCATTTTCAGAATGGAAAAAGGACGTCGATAAGCGTGCACACCTACTTTATGATTTTGCCAATGAATTCAGAAAAAATAAGGAAAATCTGGCCAGGATTGCCACACAGGAGATGGGAAAGGCCATAAAAGAGTCAAGATCGGAGGTAGAGAAATGTGCTTGGGCAATTGAATACTTTGCCGATAACGGAAAAATCTTTACATCAGATGAAGTGGTAAACACTGATGCAAGAAAGAGTATCATAACATTTCAACCAATCGGAGTAATTGGAAGTATAATGCCTTGGAATTTTCCTTACTGGCAGGCACTACGATTTGCAGCTCCTTCACTGATGGTTGGTAATACTATTGTATTGAAGCCAGCAAGTGCCACAATGCAATGTGGTATCGAAATAGAAAAGACTTTCAGAAAGGCTGGAATAGCAGACGGAGTTTTCCAAACGCTGATAGGAGACTCGAGTATCGCAGAAACACTTATTGATTCGGATATTAACGCTGTAACATTCACGGGGAGCGTTCCCGTCGGTGCGAAAGTCGCACAAAGGGCTACCTCTCAATTAAAGAAGACAGTTCTTGAATTGGGAGGGAGTGATCCATTCATAGTATGTGAGGATGCAGACATAGAAAAGGCATCTACTGGAGCAGTTAAAGGCCGCTTCATCAATTGTGGTCAGAGTTGTATCGCATCAAAGAGATTTATTGCAGTAAAAAATATTGCTAACGAGTTCACCGAACAATTTGTTGCCAAGACCAAGAAACTTAAGGTCGGAGATCCTCTATCAGATGATACAGATATTGGTCCTCTTGTTAATCGCAATAGCCTGAAGAATATGGAATCTCTAGTTGCAGAATCGGTGAAGGAAGGAGCTGAAGTTGTTGCAGGTGGAGAACGTACGAACACTAAAGGTTTCTTCTACCTCCCAACAATTATGAAAAATGTTTCTCCCAGGATGCGCATAGCAAGAGAAGAAGTGTTCGGTCCTATTGCTCCAATAATAGTAGCTGATGACGAAAAGGAAGCGATAAAACTTGCCAACGACTCTAAATATGGTCTTGGGGCAAGCGTCTGGACTCAGGATCTTGATAAAGCAGAAAAGTTATCAAGAGTTATAGAATCGGGTATAGTGACTGTAAATAATGTGGTCATATCAGATCCTAGAGTTCCATTCGGAGGTATCAAAAATAGTGGATTTGGCAGAGAGATGTCCAGATATGGAATGTTGGAATTTGTTAATATAAAATCAGTCAGATTATATGAGCAATTAACGCATGATCATCACGTGGAATGATACGGATGGCTAAGGGTAGAAAAACCAGGAACGTAATGAAAAATACGGCGTCTTCGCCCGGAGTCAATGAGGATAGGACTCATACTAAAAAAGACGGTTCCCAGAATATTATCCCACCATCTTTATCACGTAATAGCGAGGTGATCGAAAATGTTTTGATACTTCAAGGTGGCGGATCCTTGGGCGCTTTTGGCTGCGGTGTATTCAAGGCCCTTGCACAAAAAAATGTTAAGCTCGATATCGTGGCAGGTACATCAATGGGCGGTGTAAATGCGGCAATCATAGCTGGAGGTAAAAATGACAAACAGCCAGAACAACTTTTAGAAGAATTCTGGCTCGAGCTGGCCGATTGTTTCGTAGATTTGGATAATACCCGTCTTCCTTATTCATCTCCGCAGCTGGAACAGATGATAGCTGACTATTATTACTACACTTCCTCGGCGGCGGGAGAAAAGAAAAATGAGTCAATAAGAAACCCGGAAGAGTATAGACACAAATCTATAAAGTCCTTCTTAAGCTCGGCAATATTTGGAAATGCTAAGATGTTTAAGCCTAGATGGGCATTAGAATATTCATTAACAGACCCAGAATATTTTCAACCATCAAAATGGACCTATCTTTATGATCATTCTCCTCTAGCAAAAACTTTAGAAAAGTATATTGACTATGACAAATTGAAGCCTAACGGAAATCCCAACACACGATTGATAATGACTGCTGTAAACGTGCTAACATCCGAACCTCTGACATTTGATAGTTTTCGACAACAGATAAGTCCAAAGCATATACTTGCAACCTGTGGCTATTCATTGTACAACTTCTCTTGGGTAGAGGTCGAAAAAGGTGTTTATGCGTGGGATGGGAGTTTACTAAGCAACACTCCGTTAAGAGAGGTCATAGATGCGTCTCCGGTAAACGATAAGCGCATATTTTTGGTAGAAAATTATCCAAAAAAGATGGATATTCTCCCTGAGAGCTTGCCTGAAGTTTATCACAGAACAAGAGACATAATCTTTTGCGACAAAACTCTGAGTACGGTCCAAATGTCTAAAGTGATAACACGATACCTTCGCTACATTGATGAACTGTATCAGATGATTGAAAATAATGTTGACGTGACTAAGGTCGATAAGGGACAGCTCGAAAAGATTCGCAGAAAGTATAAAAAATATAAACAAGATACTGGGGCCGAAATAAAAGGTATTTATTATATATCTCGTGATGAACCTCTTCATTCTATTTATGAGAACGCAGACTTTTCACCAAAAGCCATCAAAGATTCAATTAAAGAAGGAGAGCTAAAGACAAATAAAATGCTCGACGAAATTGCGATGTGACTTTTGGGGACGAAATTAATTGGCACCTAAAGACATAAGAATCATGATCAACATCTAATATCATGGATACAATCATGTTAATTGCATTTTTGTTCTTAATATTAGTAGGAGCTGGAACATGCATTGAAGTTGTATTAGCACAGAATATAACAGCGAATCAATCAGCTAACATGAATACGAGTACGTTGCAGCTATCGGGCAATCTAACAAATAGCTCAGCATCAATTATTTCAAACACGACATGATTTACTCGTAAACGGTATGTCTATTTAGAAGAAATGTCAATCCCACTTAATATCGGAAAGAGCTGGGAAAAAGTCGTCAATTCCAAC
>JALZOS010000324.1 GCA_030913755.1 Thermoproteota archaeon
TGATCCTGAGTACTGACTAATTTACCATCCGTACAACGTATTTGTCCTTGTTGAGCGAATGTATACATTGTAAGGCCCTGACCTAGGCTCTGCCCTATATCGATTGGCGTCAAAAGAGAAAGCGATAAAGCAAGGAGGAAGACAACTTTATACGCAAATAGTTATTCACAGAAGTCAATATAAATGCAATTCATAACGTCTTAATTGGCGTGGTCGCAACGGTTGTTTTAAACTGCAAGATTCTGTTAACAGACAGTGCTTAAATTCCTTCAGAATTGCTTGACGCCATGAATTTATTTCCTAACTAAGATATTATTACAAAAGAAATTGGCCCATGGCAATCACATGCATGTGCTACGTCAAGACGATAAGGAATTATTTATTAAAATTTTAAAGGACTGCTGCAAGTATTCCAAAGCGATCGATGCCAAGGCAAGCCATCCAACAGAAGCATTGTTAATGGCTATTATAGTTCTTTATCAGGCTCGCACGATACGTTTATCGCCTATTATATGTTTGAGAATGGTAATTTGTCATCATTTGTTGAGACAGGAAATGCCATGTTTAAGTCAAGGTATGTGCTACTACTAGACATCGACTAGACTCAGAGAACCCGATTATGCCCCTGCGATCCCGTTCGCAACTAGCACAGAGTAGCATCCAAGACCACAATCTTCACAAATTGGTTTCAATGCTTTGGTATCCGCACTTCCAATACAACAAGGCTGTTTAATCCTTCCCATATGATCCAAAGAGAGTATTGCCCATGTCGGGCATTGAATAGGCGTCGTGCCCGTACCACCCCAATTTCCTTTCATTAGTGATAACTGCTTCTCACTATTTATCACAAAATCCGGATATTTTCTCTTAAGACCTACAATCTTATCTACCACCTCATTACGTAGTTTTCCAAATTCCAACCACAAAGGGTCCCCTTTCATAAAGGGTGTGTGGAATTGGAATCCTATTTTGTTGATCTTTCCTTTCCATTCTTCAACTAAATCGGTCACTGTAGAGTAATTCAGCGAGTTGATAGTCATACTGACCCAGATATCTTTCCAAGCAGGTTTTCCCCTCCGTGGAGGACCTGAGATATATTCTAGAATGTTGTGTGTAGTTTTAGCATAGGAACCTTCTCCTCTGATACTATCGTGAGCCTTTTCAGTTCCATCCAACGATATCCAGTAAAAGTAAAGCTTTTCAAATCTCTTGAGTGGGAAATAACCATTTGTTACCACACATATTCTCCTAGGCATCTCTTCACAAAATAGTTCAATTATTTCTGGTCTCATCGTCGGTTCGCCTCCAACCAAGGTGACAATAAAGAGATGTTGTTTCTTGAATGTCTTTCTAATCGTTTGTCTCCACTGTTCTACACTTAAATCCTGATTACCGTCCTTTCTATTCAACCACCAGTAGCAATGAGAGCAGTGTAGATTGCAAATATTGATAATATCGGCCGAACCATATATTGCTGGTTTTGTATGAAAAAGTTTGATACCTGCAAATTTCTTGAATAAATTAACATAGAATGGGAGTTCCCGAATAATATCAGTTATTCCACGACCATAAATTAGATCTACCATACGAGAGAATAATATATTGTATGAGCTTTATAAGGAAGATGGTTTGATTCTGCAACAGTCTTTAAGAACTGCTCGTGAGTGACTTGATAGGTGCATATAATGTGTTATTTAACATGACCGTTTGTTAAGTTTTCAAGGCATCTACATCCCATTGCTCCACTTCTATGATTATTTGCAGCGAAATCTCAAGTAAATACATTCCGAAGGTAGCTTTTCGTGACAGGATTTATATCACCTTCTTTCAAACCAAATGGTGTTCTACAAGGTAGTATGGATCATAAACGCCGAAACTCGTCATTCGTTTGCTATAACCTACTGAGACATAAATTTAGCAGATCCCTACGTCAGGCCGTATATGAGCCCTGTAAACAGAACATAATATTAGATGACAGCAAAAGTAATTACTTATTTGTAGAACGTTAAAGCAATGGTAGTAATATTTGCAGATAATGGTACAATATTTATATATATCTAGGCCGTATATAATAATAACTTTATACGTTATAATGCAAAAGATAATTACGTGTTTAACTTGTAATCTTAGTGAAGATAAGATGGTTACGGATCTCGAATCTGGCGAGATCGTGTGTAGTAACTGCGGAACAATAGCAACTGATATAGTTGAGGACAATGGAAGGGAATGGAGATCATTCGATACTGAAAATAATAGGTCGAGAACCGGACTGCCTTTTTCTCTAGCAGTACATGATATGAATTTATCTACAATTATCGGTAAAACAAACAGAGATTCATCGGGAAGGATGATTGATACGAATATGCAAGCTAGAATGAACAGACTACGAACATGGGATGCGCGAACTCAATTGAGTGACAGCTCACTCCGAAATTTCAAAACGGCGTTCATGTTACTGGATAAGTTGAAGGATAAACTAGGGCTGCCTTATCCAGTGATCGAGAAAACTGCTTACATATACAGGAAGGTCCAAGAAGAAGGGTTGGTTAAGGGAAGGTCAATATATGCAGTTCTTGTTGCATGTCTTTATATTGTATGCAGGGAAATGGGAATATCCAGGACCATTAATGAAATCTCCCTCGCTAGTGATATACGAAAGAAGGCTATCACAAAAAGCTACAGAGAGATAGTAGTACATTTAGAACGAAACATGCCCCAGGTGGACTACTTCCAATGCATAGAAAAAATTGGAAGCAGGATCGAATCAAGTGAAAAGGCTATAAGGCACGCTACAGATCTTATGAAAAAAGTCATTGAATGTGGATTTTCCGCAGGCAAAGGTCCCATGGGACTTGCAGGAGCAGTGTTGTATATCTCTTTACAGAAGGATGGAATGATAGTAAGACAGGCTGATATGGCAAAAGCTGCAGGAGTTACAGAAGTGACCATAAGAAACGTATCAAAAGATCTAAAAAGGAAGCTTCACTTGATTAACTAGAGA
>JALZOS010000328.1 GCA_030913755.1 Thermoproteota archaeon
GCCCACAATTGAGCTTTAAGAACGTCAATGTTATCTTTCGATTAAATAAAGTGTAGTTAATCGGTTTTTGGAAGCCGCTTCTTTCTTCCTTGCAAAACATCAGTGAAGGTTCAGATAGATTTTGCTCTAACGATCGTTCAATAATTTTCGATACCTTATGCGTTCTAATTCAAGACAAGACTCGAGTGTGTGTTCAAATAATAGATGTCTATAAAGCGCTACATAGTGCAGCATAGATGAAGGCAAATTGGAGCTATACGGCTTGTGGCATGTACTCTGGACGGCGATATTGCGTACAGCGTCACATAAACAACAACAACCTTCACAAGGGTAACGCCAACGCGATCCCATTTGTAGAATATTTGGTTGGCCGAAGAGAGGGGGGATCATATCTCCTCGCAGGTAGACCTCCCTTTGGTTCCCAGAAGCAGAGAACTCTGATGGAGAAAACGGAAGATGAACTTGAAAATATGTTCGCCCGAAGAGCCGCAGAATCATTTTTACCTTCGGTTGGCGATCGTGCGTATCTTCCTGTTATTACCCAGCTATTGCATGATATTAAGAATCGTTCCGACTGGGAAGAATTTTTTGAAATACTTGAATTTCTGCAGAGGAATAGGAAGCCGAACGTCGAAACAACTCAGAGAACGACAACCAAGGGTGCGGCACAACACGAGCGTATGCATGATTATGACTTAGAAGGATATAATAAAATACTTGAATTTCTGCGGAGGAATACGAAGCCGAACGTCAAAAGCATGAATACTAGAATATAACGCATTAGAAACCAAATGTTCCTTCGGTTTAACAACCAGTCGAAATTTGACGAGATCTGTTTGTAGACAGATTCTTTGGAGAAGCCATTGAACAACCAATCTTTTTATGTCTACTTCTAAAGGGAGTGTAAAAACATGCAAATATTTCATATTTTAGTTTTACGTACCAAAGTTACTGTCCAGTTTTAACTATCTGAACAATCATTTTCAGAAGATACTTGATCGAACCTGGAAAAACTTTCATGATCTGGGGCCGGAAATCATAAAATGCATCTAACAAAAATTCATCCAATAATCTAGTAAACATGTACATATTATAAAAAGTACTTAAATAATAAAAAAGTAAATGGAGGAAATCAAAATAAAACTCTAAAAATTTTCCTGAAAAGATTAATCAATCTTAGGAACATTATTCACGTAGTGAAATGAGGTGGTGGTAGATCTTAGGCTAAGAGGCAAAGTTGGTAAGCGAGGCCTGATGTATGTGCCATACTACGGAAAATCTCGTGCATTCATTTCTAACTACAAGTCGTGGAAAAAATATGAAACAGAAGGGAAGACGTCAGCTATTGCCACTTCTATCATAAGTCATGAGTCAATTCATATAACCCTAAATAAATTTTCACTTACAGCCTCAGCAAAATTAGATAACTTGTTTGGACGGTCTAATTCGTGGGAGAATTATTCTCATGGATTGGGGGACCTGGGCAAGCTTGTATCAAAATCACTTAGTACTTACAATGAACTAGAAAGCAAGACAGCTAGGGTAAGAAGGAGATAATAATCTATAAATGGAGTTACAAAAAGATTTGACTAATATGGGTGTTTATTTTACACCACAAGACGTTAATAGAATCCTCCCAGAAATACAAAAACAGTTTTCACAGATCATTTTACTTAGAAACAAGGTAATTTCTTTGCAGGAAGATTTACAAAAAATGGCAAATGAAGGATCAAGGTTCAGTAACTTTATTGCAAAAAAACATGAATTAAACAGGGCAGTATCCAGGCTCTATAAAGAGATAGAAGAACTTGAGAAACGAGGTATAATGATAAAAAGTGTTGATGACGGCTTATTGGACTTTCCGTCTCTGCGCTTCGATGAAGAGGTTTGGTTATGTTGGAAATACGGAGAAAGTGAGATCAAATTCTGGCACGGGAGGGACGAGGGATTTATGGGACGAAAACCACTCGCGAGCGCCAGCGTTATAGAGCCTTAACCATGCCCGTTGGTGTCGTGTGCACATCATTTAATGTTACTTCCATAATGATAAAGCCATTATGTTCTTACCAATAAGAACGTTTGAGTATTATATTAAGAGTATAATTGTCTCGACGTGAGTTGCAAAGCACATACTGGATTTAGACTGGCCTCCAGTCTCTCGATGATACTGATCTATAATTAAAAATGATTAACTTTCATTCACAAGATTTAAATCGCATATTACGAGTGGATATAGAGAGATTCGTGGTAGTCAAAATTAATGAATAATGACATCCTAAGATTCGATAGAGATCGAGATTATTCCTTTCACTTAAAAAAGCTGGAAACAAGAAAAAATCCGTTTGATTTATTTAAAAAAATTTACAGAAAATTCGAGCGTGTTTTTATACTCGAGTCATTAACGGGTCCCCGGGAATTATCTGAGTTTTCCATAATTGGTTTCGATCCTGAGATAATAGTGGAATGTGATTTCCGAAAATTTCGGGCTATGGATCGCGAGGGATTATTGGTGTATGAATCTGAGGTTAACGATCCTTTAGAACAACTAAGAAGGATAATGCCAATAGTTACTACTGATAAATACAGATTTATTGGCGGAGCAGTAGGTTATGTTAGCTACGAAGCAATTCGGTTTTGGGAATATCTACCGTTAATAAAAAAATCAGCGACTCAGTTTCCTCTATTCAATTTTGGAATTTATAGTGATGGCTTGTTATATAGTCAAAAGAAACGAGAAACATATTACTTCTATATTGGGAAAAAATCAAGACTACCTGAAATAGAAAGGATCATACGTGACAAAGAAAATGAAGCAGAAGAAGGGATTTCCTATTCCAAACCAAGAAGTGAAATAGACAAGAACGGATTCATGAGAAAAGTAGAAAAAGCAAGAGAACATATCTATAATGGCGATATATTTCAGGTAGTTCTTTCAAGAAAATTTAATTTTCTACTTCAAGGAGATCCATTGGTCATCTACCAAGAGCTTCGGAAGCTGAACCCTTCACCCTATATGTATTTCCTAAAGCAAGACAAAAATTATATTATAGGTTCTAGTCCAGAAATGCTTCTACGCAGTAATTGCAGAAATATTGAGACATTTCCTATAGCAGGAACAAGGCCCGTAACTAGAGACGAAAATATAAACAGGAGGTTACGAATTGATTTGTTAAACGATGAAAAAGAAATCGCAGAACATACGATGCTTGTTGACCTGGCCCGTAATGATTTAGGAAGGGTATGTAAGTTTGGATCTGTCATAGCGAAAAAGTTGATGATCGTAAAGAAATTTAGTCATGTCCAACATATTGTTTCGCATGTGGAGGGATCATTAGATAACGGGAAAGATTGTTTTGACGCCTTTAAGGCTCTTTTTCCAGCAGGAACTGTGACCGGGGCACCCAAAGTTAGGGCTATGGAAATTATAGATGAATTGGAACCATCCCAACGTGGTCCTTATTCAGGAGCTGTGGGGTATTTCTCCTTCAATAAGGCATGTGATTTCGCGATAACAATACGATCGTTATTCGTGAATAGTAATAACGCGTATGTCCAAGCTGGGGCGGGTATTGTTATGGATTCTGTACCTGAAAAAGAATGGGAAGAAACACTTCATAAGGCCGAGGTGATATTTTCAGCACTACATCTAGCTAATATGGCTAGTGGGAGTAAGAAACGGACCAAGAATTAGTAATTTTTGGAAGACATAAGTTGGGAATACATTTTTCCTACCGTTGATACCATCTTTGTTTAGTTTTATACTACTTTGAGCTTTTCCGGATCAAATGAATGGGAATTATACCAATTGTAAAAGAAGTAGTCATGAGACCATTCGTGGAAAATATTTCCGGTTTCACCATAGCTACCGTAAAACATTTCGTTCATGTCAGTCTCTCCTCGAGAAGACGGAAACATCACTAACGCTTCTCTCTCATTCAGGACCACCGCAACGGTAATCTTCTTGATCATTTTCCTTTCAATAAGGCCTCTCTTTAACAAATCACTGTAGCTAATATCTCCCAGTAATTTCATTCCGGCCTTCGGGACTTGTGCATTTTCAGGCAGGATATATTTGAATATGACTCCATGCTCCCTCACCATCGGTATAACCGTTTCAATCAGTTCATGCGTCACCTGAGGTAACATACCATAAATATATTCACGTGATTGTCTGTACATTTCTTTTATACGCTCAATGACAGCAACCCAACCTCGAATGATTTCACCATTACTCAAAGCTCCTATCCTTTGAATAAATTTCATTGGCATGTCGCCAAAGGTATGATCGGAGAAGTAAAGTTTATTTTTCGATAAGAAATCAATTGAAGGAATCTGTCTTATAATAGTACTCCCAAAAGTTGTCAGAGAAAATACGCCACTCGATTTTTTTTCAATTAGTCCAGCTTCCATTAATCTGTTCAAATTTCGATGAACTTCTTGCATAGTGACTCCTAATTCCTTTGAAAGCCCTGCTAAGTTCAGCTTTTGTCTATGCAAAGAATGTATTATCTCTAATCGCTGCGAGTTAGATAATTCAACGAAGATCTGTTCTGCATCGTCAAATGTTGATTCCAAATTAATCACTGTCATTTAATCAGGATCTCTTTTATAAGTTAGATCTGATTTCATCATCGTTCATCTTAAAAACAATCAATTTCTAATGAAATCATTCGTAATATCTACTAAATACGGAATTTTGATATTCCTCTGGATGACAATGAATTATGCTAATGCAGGCGTGGACCTAAAGAAAATTCGGAATCTCCAATCTCAAATAGCTAATATGATATCTAGAACTCACATCCCTAATGCCGGTTGGAAGGTATTGTCGGGTTTTGGACATTATGCGGGATTAATAGAAATTGGTGCAAAGATTATGGCTCTCCATTCGGATGGAGTGGGTTCAAAAATACTAATTGCACATATGATGAAAAAGTATGATACCATAGGGATAGATTGCATTGCGATGAATGTTAACGACATAATATGCGTTGGTGCCATGCCTATCGGATTCTTAGATTATATTGCAGTGAGTGCGCCTGACCGTCATTTAGTAAAAGAAGTACTTGGAGGTCTTTCGAAGGCTGCAATGCAATGTGGTATGGCTATAATTGGCGGGGAAACGGCTGTAGTTCCCGATCTACTGCATAAAATTGACTCTACTTCATTTGATCTTGTAGGTACAGTGTTTGGTATTGTTGATAAAAAATCGTTAGTGCTAGGCGAAAAAATCAAAGAAGGCGATGTGATATTAGGTGTAGAAAGTAATGGACTCCATTCTAATGGGTACAGTCTAGCTAGGAAAGTACTTCTGTCAAAGTATAAAATAGACGACTCGGCACAATTTATCAAAGATTCAGTGGGAGAAGAGTTACTCCGGCCGACCAGAATCTATGTAAAACCAATTAATGAACTTCTTAATACTGATAGGACATCTATACATGGGCTTGCTCATATAACAGGGGGGTCTTTTACAAAGCTTTCAAGACTTAATAATAAAGTAAATTATAAGTTGGATAATCTTCCAGAGCCCAAAGGAATATTCAGGCAAATCATGGAAGATGGTCACATTCAGTCACGCGAGATGTACACCACTTTTAACATGGGAATTGGCTTCTGCATAATACTGTCAAAATCTTCCATAGACAATGCTAAAGACATATTCAAAAGAAGTAAGATGAAATGCAAAGAAATCGGCCTAATCAGCAAAGGATCGGGCCAGGTTGCAACAGTCTTGAATGGTAAGATGCGATCACTTGATTCTTGAACAAGTAATACAGAGAACCATCTAACAGTTATTGGAGTACTTGAAAGGGAATACATGCTTTGGCAGACTTGACGAGGAAGAAAGAATTCAAATAGCATGATAATGCAATTATTCATGCTGTAATACCTGAACCTATGAGGCGCCACCTATCTCCAATTCTTCTGCTTATTGCAACTCTACTCTTCTCTAGCATGCATACAGGCCTTTTCAATTTTATCTCAACTCTTTTATCTTTTGTGTACATAACAGTTCCAAGGGTAGCTGCAGTACCAATATTCAATCTCAGTGATTCCTTGTTTCTTATCGGATCGACCTTTATCATCTCATGAGTTCCTACAGCCGTCTCAAAAAGATGGTAGTCTAGAGTTATATCTTCAACATCTTCAGGCAGCTTTTCTGGAAGACCCACCACAGAACCAATTAAGGAATCGCTCTTTACGTAAGATGGATCTAGAAGAGTTCCTATAGCGACTAATCCCCCAGGTTTAACGTTCTCAACAAGACCAGCTCCAGTTCCAAGCGTGGCAATTTTGGATCTGATGGGTTCATACTTGTTCCTCTTTTCATCCCATAATCCGGGTCTGATCTCTACTTCAACACCAACGTTCAATTCACCTTGGATCAAAGCACCACCCAAAACACCTCCTTTGATTTGTTCTAGGGATATTCCCGGTTTGTTAATGTCAAATGATCGTAAAACATGCATCATCGGTTCAGAGTTTTTCGAGCGTGTGGGTGTTTTAATGGTCTCTTCTATAGAACCAATTAGCGCATCCATGTTCAACTTGTGTTGGGCAGAAATGGGAATTACAGGCGCATCTTGTACAGAGCTACCTTTGACAAAATCCTTGATCTGCATGTAATTATCTATGGATTCTTGGTAGGTGGTCAAGTCAACTTTGTTTTGAACTAATACTATTTGTTTGATTCCAAGAATTTGAAGTGCCAAGAAGTGTTCTCTAGTTTGAGGCTGTGGCACTTTTTCATTCGCAGCTGTAACTAGAATTGCCCCATCCATCAGAGCTGCACCAGAAAGCATATTAGCCATCAAACTTTCATGGCCAGGTGAATCTACAAAACTTACTACTCTGCCAAGTTCAGATACTCCTCCACAATTCTTACACTCAGGGTGAGTAGAATAGCATAAAGGCGGAGGACATTGAGCACACTTATAGAACGCTGCATCCGCATATCCTACCTTTATCGTAATTCCTCTCCTCAGTTCTTCACTGTGGCCACTTGTCCATACTCCTGTAATAGCTTCGACCAAAGTAGTTTTTCCATGATCCACATGCCCTGAGGTTCCAATGTTTACACATGGTTGATAACCATATTCTTTGACATACCAATCAGGTAAGGTTTCTTTCCAATGCAACATTCATAGTGGAATTTTTCGGAGATATTAACCTAATTCCAGAATAAACAAATTTTGGGCACTATCGAATTGGTATAGCAGAGAGGTAAATTACTAGTGACCTATGCTTGTTGTACGGAAATTTCGGGCAGACTACCCTCAACAAGCAAACAATTCAGCTGATATATCTCTTCTGTAACTATATTTCCTCTGATCATCTTCCTTTTCCTAATACCTTCCTGATTACTTCTCATGCCAGTTCCTTTGGACAACAATACGTATTTCTTCACGCCACCATGCACATCTTTTCTCATAGGGGTACCGGACTTGTCACTCCCACCCATTACCTGGAACTTACCATTTGATATTCCAAGAATTGAAGAATCTACGAGGTCGCCAATCCTCGAACCAAGTAATGGCTGTGCTTCTTTGTCTTTCAACTCTCTACTAATACTCTTACCATGTTTATCAGAAATTATTACCTTAAATATTGCCATTTCTAATTGAACGAATAATACAGCTTTAATTAATCTTTCTCAATATCAAATTTAATACCGTATTGAGACAAACACATTACATTGGCTTGCGAAAAATAATCAAGGGCAGGCCCATGTCGTGCTCCCGCTGCGGGTACGCAATGGTTTACGTGCAGGTACATGCAGATATGCATTTGGATGTCTGAACCACGGCGCGGAGCTGACCTGTTCCGATAAAAGATCATACTGGTAAAGTGATTATTCTTTGTAATATTATGGTACACCTATGAGCTGAAGAAAGAAGGATTCACATCTGTTTCATGATAAAAAATGGGATAATTTTTACCTTCTTTGATACCAGTTTGATTGAATATCACTAGCCATATTCTCAGCCTTCTCCCTCATGGTCTCAATATAATTTTCATATGTATCATGGTAATCACAGTTCTTACACTCTACAAATGATAAGTCATCGTCGACTTCAGCACGGTTTAAACAGTGAGGACATTTGGCTTCTAACATTCTATTTTATTCCCCTGCGTACTTAGTATTGATCGGGAAGTTAACCTTATACTTTGCTGGGTCTATCTTTATCCATGCAGGGAATATTCCTTCAGAATTCTTATTCGAAGGTTTGCGATATGGGAGTTGCCCTAATTACGATGAGATCAGAATTGATATTTCTTTTTATTATATTATCAAAATCTGTCTTTGAACAAGCAATTACGATCATTGTTTTTTCGGTTGGGTAAAAATCAAAAGAGCCATGCTGCGTTTCGACTTCTCCAATATAATCCTTTAATCTGGCTTCAAGAATGGACAATAAATCAAGTTTATCTCCTCTCATTTCGTTTTGGTCCATCGTCCAGGCAATAGTCACCTTTGTTCTGCTGGCCTTCAAATCCCGTTTCTTTAACATCATTCGAGTTTCGTCTATCAAGTGCTTAACGTAAGCCTCTATGCTCTTTATCGTTCCATTCACAAGGTACATTAGTGGTGACGATCCTCCCAATGAGGCACCTATTGCTCTTAAATCATATAATCCACTGGCCACGTCGTCTAAGTATATTTCATTAAAGGAGCCCTTTGTTATCTCAGTCGTTGTTTGACCTTCTCGAACGTAGCGACATATTTCTAGTATACTTGCCATTCCGCTGTAATGTCCCAATATTCGAATCGAATGTAAAATTTCTAGTGAACCGATATCGACGAAGTTGATTTTTTTCCTTAAGTCACTTGTGCTGAGGAGCTTCGCTAACTGTGAATCTTGGCGTGCCTTGTAAGTACCGATATGTAAGTCTGAAATTGATATAGGGGTAGTATTCGCTGGCATATAATAATAAAAGATATCCTTTCCTATCGTCATCCCAGTTATATGTTCAATTAGTGCGATATTTTCGCTGTTAGTTCCGAATCCTGTTGGAACTGTGTATATAATAGAAGAATTTTTTTTTACATGTTTTATCGCATCCTGAAATTTCGAAGCAACATCAATCTTTACGTCATGACCTGTCTTCCTTATTCTCGGAGCAAAAAAGATGTATGCCGCGTTGTTTATTGCAAGATCTGTTGGTTCAACAGCAAGTAGAGGCCCGTCTTCGATTAATGCATTGACATCTGGGTATGTTCTTGCTAGGTCCGGCTTAAGAGAAATAGCCATACCTGCAGAATCATCAACCAAGGAGACTTTTGCACCTTTAAGTGCGATAGAAGATGCGAGTTTATATCCCTCGGTACTCAAACCGTAGATGGTCGTAACTGGTAAAGATGATGACCCCGCACTCAATTCATGTGGGACTCCATACACAACATAGTATATTTATTACCAGAGCTATGTAAAATAACGGTTAAAGAAAAGTTTTTTCTATTCCGGAATTTCAACATAGATCGTTTGAGGATCTGGTTTGATATTTTGACACCAAAACAGGTACTTTTCTTCAAGCCGATTGTGGACAACTTATTATCATCTGGAAAAAGTGTACTATGCACTTCAAGAAAATATAGAGAATGTACTGAATTAGCACGAAAGAAATTACTTAAAATAGAGATAATAGGAAGATATGGCGGGCCACTCAAGTACGACAAACTTAGACAAAGTGCAAAAAGAACTTATGAATTAGCGGATACTGTAAAGGAATTTGAACCAGATATTGCGATTAGCTTTTGTTCTCCAGAGGCCGCGAGAGTGGCTTTTGGACTGGGTATTAGACATATAGTTTTTAACGATTCCCCCCATGCATATGCAGTAGGAAAACTTACCATTCCACTTGCCCAATTTTTGTTGTGTCCTTGGGTTATACCATACCATGCCTGGGGAAATTTCGGCATAAGAAGGAAGCAAATCATTCGTTATCGAGCACTTGATCCCGCAGTATGGTTGAAAAGGCAAGAGATAAAGGACGTTCCTGTTTCAGAAACTTTGAGAGCCAAGTATCGACTTACAAAGGAGAAGACCGTTGTTATAAGACCTGAGGAGACTAAAGCTGCTTACATGATATACAAGAAAAATAAAACTAGTATCTCTTTAATTCAATCGCTAATCGAAAATCTTCATAAGACGACCAATATTCTAATCCTATGTAGATATGAAGAGCAAGTAGAGGAAATATCAAGAAGATTTGGATCAAAAATTACCGTTCTAGATAAGATAGTGGATGGCTTGGAGCTAATTTCAATTGCAGACATTTTTATAGGTGCAGGAGGCACAATGACTGCTGAAGCTGCTCTTTTAGGAAAACCGACCATCTCTATTTCACCAATCCAATTTTATGTTGAGGATTATCTTATCCGAACTGGATTAGTCAAAAAAGTAAGGGGGCCAGATAGGCTTGTTTATTCAGTAAGCAAGATGATTAATGATGAATCATTATTGATACGACAAAAGAAACTCGCACACAAGATTCTTAATAAGATGGAAGATCCTATGGCAAAACTGAACAAAATTTTAGACAGTTACATAACATTATAAATATGGTCAGGCATACGAAATTTAGGCCCGGAAGCCCGGTAGAGAACTTTCAATTCGCCGAATGTAGTGGCCAAGCATAGAGGCCTTTGGAGCCTTTGACCCCAGTTCGAATCTGGGCCGGGCTATTCAATTAGATTGGATTATCAGACTTGAGTCATTTCTATTTTTAAGAATAATATTCTAATCCTGGATGTACTGTCATCATGAGCTCATCAACCACAATGAAAATTTAATTTCTTTATAATTCGATTCTAATTACTTTTATTCACGTACGATATCACGACACGTCTTAGGTTACGTAATGCCTTGCTCAAATGCATTTTTCTCTTTCTTATATCGCCACTATATTCTTGAACTCGAATTTTTGAAGATTCAATTACCTTTTTCTGTTCATCAGGGTTAGAGGATCCTGTCGACGAGCGCAACACAATTAATTTCTCCGGTGTCACTTGGGTAAGAATTTCCAGTAATTCTTCAGCTCTAAGCGGAACAGATGTCCTTTTGATTACGGTTTCTATCTCATTTACACTCAAGGAGGAAAGAGGCGCGTTGTTTTTGGAAACGGCTATTTCAACCAGTGAGCCTACTATCTTGTGAGCCGTTCTGAAAACCAGTCCTTTTCGCATGACAAGCTGCTCAGCTATGTCAATGGAATTGGCATAGCTGTTAATTGCTGCATCTTTCATGCGATCTTTATGAATTATTAGGGAACTAATGACAATATCTGTGATAGTTAGGCAAGAAGAGACCATCGACAAAGAATTTAAAAAAACCAGCTTCAAATCCTGCAGATCTCTGCTATATCCAGAAGGCAAGGCTTTCAATATGGCAAATGATGTTATGAGATTCCCTACAACAATTGTTGTTCTGGATCGTAGTAGCTCAAGAGGATCAGGATTTTTTTTCTGTGGCATCGCACTAGATGAAGATGCACACTTGTCCGCCAGTTCCACATAATCGAATTCTTGGGTTGACCAAATTATGAGATCTTCCGCTATTCTACTCAATGTGATCATTAAAATAGACAATGCGGACATTAATTCGACAATAGTATCTCTAGAGGAAGTAGCGTCGATTGAATTTGTTACCAATCCATCGAAACCTAAAAGTAGGGCTGTCCTTTCTCTGTCTATTGGAATACTCGATCCTCCCACAGGACCTGAACCAAGGGGGGATTTATTGATTCTTGTATAAGCCAAATATAGTCTATCTAGATCTCTAAATAATTGTTCTGAATAAGACAAAAAATAGTGTGAAAGGTTTCCAATTTGTGCCTGCTGGAGATGGGTGTATAACGGCATAACAGATCCTAAATTCTGTTCTGCTTTCCGTAATATGCCGTCAATTAAGGAAATAATTTTTAAGCAAATATTGTTTAATTCGTCCCTAGCTTTCATTCTAACATCGAGAATAACCTGATCATTTCTGGACCTACCTGTTTGAATCCTTCCGCCAATTTCGATACCTAATTTCTTAACCAAGTGAGTTTCTAACGCTTCGTGTATATCCTCGTATCCCAGTCTATTTATCTTACCGGGGTTTTGGAGCAATATTTCTAGCTCATTCAGAATTTTCTTAAGAGCCTTGACTTTTAAAAGACCTTTCTCATATAGCATTACAACATGTGCTTGGGTCCCCAAAATGTCATACGATATTATTTCATTGTCAATATCCATGGAGGACAAGAAATTAAGGGTGTCTCGGTCAAGATCTCCTTTCGGCCTCGACCTATACATGCGAATTGAACGAACATGGCTTTATTTAATACTATATTTGAGCAATGTCTTGAGGGATTTGTGGTTCCTGCTCGAATATTTAATAACTATTTTGTTTGAGAAGGATGGACTTAAATTAATAGTTAAATAGGAACAAATTGGATTGTAATAATATGAGTCAAGAAATTCAGCAACTTCGTAGAATGATATTTGATGAACTCTCCAAGATTGTAGACCCCGAAATAGGCGTTTCTATCTCGGAACTCGAGCTTGTTGACAAAGTTGATATTAATGAGGGAAACGTGGATATAGATTTGCATCTTACTAGCCCCTTTTGTCCCGCCATATTTGGCTTCAAGATTGCACAAGATGTGCGTGATAACGTATATAAAATTCAAGGAATAGAGAACGTGAAAGTAAAAGTAAGCAACCATTTCATGGCAGATGCCATCAACAAACAAGTAAATGAGAGTAAATTACCAACAAAATGACCAATAACTTTTTCTGTGGATTAATGTTCCCGATGCTGTTTCAGATAATGAGTATAATGTTAGTCATTTCTTTTGCCCTTGGAAATTCCGAGCATATATGACCGTAACAATTGGATACCTAAAGCCGGATCTACTCCCTTAGGACAAACTTTGCTGCACGATCCGGCAAAATGACATCTCCATAAACCATGTCTGTCATCTACTATATCCAATCTATTTTTTCCAGCATCCCTGGAATCAGCATAATATCTGTATAGCTGCGCAAGTGCTTGAGGCCCTGGGAATTTAATATCCGTTGCCACTGTCGGGCATGCTGAATAACATAACCCACATTTTATACAGTAAGAGAATTGTAAAAATTTGTCTACTTCTTCCCGTGACTGACGATGAGATTGAGAAGATGACACCTCAGCATTTTTTTCAGATTTATCATCATTTATGTTCTGTATGTATGGGTTAATACTTTTATGATGATTGAAAAATTGACTAAAATCAGTTACGAGATCCCTAATTATAGGAAAGTTTGGTAAAGGTTCGCAAACTACGACAGGACTTTCTAATTCAGAAATTTTAGTATAACAGGCGAGTCTAGGAATCCCATTTATTTTCATTCCACACGATCCACAAGATGCCATTCTGCAAGAATATCGTATTCCTATACTTCTATCTATGTAACTTTTGGCATACAATAGCGAATCAAGTACCGTAGTCCATCGCTGCACCGGAACCTCTAATGAATCAAAGTGTGAATCTTTGCCCTGTGCAGTGTTAGTTCTGAACACTCTCAAGGTCATTTTTTTGAGATCAAAATTATCACCCTTTGGGCTGCGGCCTGATTTTTTGTCGTTCTTTCGCGTTATATTGTTTAGTTCGCTCAATTATCCAAAATCACAATCCTAGGCCGTTTGCAAGAATAATAGTTCTCGTTCCATAGGAGATTAACACAATCATTGCAATAATGGTTGTTATTGTTACACCATTTTCCCACAATCTGCTCTGTCTTAACTCCAAAAGAATTACCCTGACTCCATTGAATCCATGAATTGAAATCAAAATAAGGATGGATTCTAGTAATATTGCGTAGAAAAAATTATGGTAATTCGCAATCACGTGGGCATATTCAAGACTCGACGAATACGGGACTATTAATCGCATTAAGATATGTACAGCCACAACGAACATAGCCAAGATACCTGTTATATAGTGAATCTTCATAATTTGACTCTCCTTGAAAGCTAGTTTACTCATGCCATTCAATCTGTTTTCAATCGCCTCCTAATAACACATTTGCTCCATAAAGCATGGCAACTGCCGTCAATATTAATGCAATCCATATACCCGATCTTTGCCTTGTATTCAAAGAGGAGGGATAATATGGGTAATCTGGCCTGCCTGGTTTTCCCAATCCGATACCGACGTGAGTAAAGATGAGCCTAATTCCATTGGCGGAATGGAAAGTACTCGCACCGATCACCATGATTAGAAATGAATGCCCCCCGGTGGTCTGAGTCAATTCTAGCATGGCATCCCATGCGTCTTTCCCACCAACCAACGAACTCGTCTCATAAACATGACCTACAAAATAGACCAAAAGAAAAATTCCTGTAAGTCTCTGAAGCCAATAAGAAACACGTTCCCACCCATATCTTAAAGGGTTTAGCCATCCCTTTAGCCCTTCTCGATTATCTCGGTTGTTGTTTTGTCTTAGCATTTTCATTAATATTTCCTTTCTACCGGTGCATACCGTGTGAATTTTACCGGATGCCAAGCAAGACATGGCTTGGCCTTATTATAGTAAGCTAAAGTATGTTTCAAGAAATTAGTGTCATCACGATTAGGATAATCTGTGCGAGAGTGGGCTCCTCTTGATTCTTTACGATTAAGTGCTCCCATAAGTATTATCTCTGAAACTCGTAATATAGAGTCAAGCTCCATAACGTTTACAAAATTCGTATTGTATTCCTTAGCCTTATCATCTACATGGTTCCAAGCAAACTTACTTAATTCTCTCGCTTTTTTCAATCCCTCTGTCAATCCTTCTTCACTCCTGAAAACATAGGCATTTTTGTCCATCATGTCAGTTAACTCTTTCCTGATTTCGTATGGATTTACATTACCGCTGCCTCTGAAGATTCCATCGTAGATTCTTTTTTCTTCAAGTAGTACCTTATCATTGGATATGTCCGTTGATCTGTTCAAACGAGTACAGGCATACTCTGCTGCAAGTATTCCTGTGATTTTTCCCCATACTAAGCATTCAGATGTTGAATTTGCTCCTAACCTGTTCGCACCATGAGTACTATTGCAGGCTGCTTCTCCAGCTGCCCATAGCCCATCCATTTCTGTTCTTCCATCGATGTCCGTATGAATTCCTCCCATCATATAGTGACAAACTGGCCTGATTTCTATAGATTCATTAACAATGTCAACTCCAGAAAATTTAATACCAATTTCTCTAATTCCCGCAAGCCGTTCTTTAATACGATCTTCACTAATATGGGTTAGATCCAACTTTAGACACTCAACTCCCGTTTCATGCATAAAGCCTCTTCCTTCTTGAATCTCCATTATCATCGACCTCGATACTACATCGCGTGGCGCAAGTTCCATGTTCTTTGGAGCATATCTCTTCATGAATCTCTCACCCTGATTATTTATCAAATAACCTCCCTCCCCTCTTGCTCCTTCAGTTATGAGTATCCCTGATGGTATGATACCTGTTGGATGAAATTGAACGAATTCCATATCCTTCAACGCAAGCCCTGCTCTATAAGCCATGTCTAAACCGTCTGGCGTGGAAGAATATGCGTAGGTGGAGAAGCTATACATTCTTCCTGCACCCCCTGTGCAAATTATTCCTGCTAATGCCTTAACAACGAGGAAATCACCACTCTTCATTTCTATGACTGTTAGGCCTGTGAAATTGTTGTGACCATCATCAAGGATAGAGGTGCAAAACCATTCATTATAAAAATGAATATTATCATATTTTAAACAAGTATCATATAGAGTCTGCATTTCGTAGAACCCTACTTTATCTTGTGCATATGTTGCTCTTGGGAAGGAGTATCCGCCAAAGTGACGCTGATCAATCCTACCATCAGTCTTTCTCGACCAAGGCATTCCCCAATTATCAAGTTTGTATATTTCTTCGGGCATTTGACATACCAATCGCTCCGCAACATCTTGATCGGCAAGAAAGTCACTTCCCCGAATGGTGTCATATATATGAGAATCAATGTTATCTCCTTCGTCCTCAAAAAGAACTGCGGCCGTCCCGCCCTCAGCGGACACGGAATGCGATCTCATGACTTGTACTTTCGAAATTACTCCTATGCTTAATTTTTTATTAGCCTCCGCACATGATATAGCGGCACGTAACCCTGCAAGCCCTGATCCTATTATTATTACATCGTGGTAAAGGTTGTCAGTCATGCAATATCATCACTTTAATCTAACAAATTCACGGCTTGGCTAAGCCATAAATAGCTTTGTGGTTAGCATATTGCAAACACCATTCGTCGATCGGGATAATTTTATTGGCATAAGTGGATTAGTTCAACGTACAACGGATAATATTACAGACATCATACAGGTCAATTGATATTATCAGTCAAAGTGCGATAACATATTTGAAAAAGTACTATCATCGCATGTGGATATGTCACGTATTGATCCACCCTTCGAGGATTGGTATTTAAGAGATTGCTAGAGGTGAGTACTTTCAGACAGGAAATAAAGGGTAATTCGTAGGAGAACGAAAACATTTAGCAGAACACTAAAACTTCATCCATTTTTTTTATCAGGTCTGTTATTTTGTGTTTGCTTGCCTCCCCTTTATTATTTCTAATTGTTACTATTTGATTCTTAATTTCGTCTTGGTCAACTACGATGATTGCTGATGCCTTTCTGGAAATAGCGTCATTAATCTGTTTGTCGATACGTCTCGCTTGTAAATCGTAATCCGTAGTGTATCCACTGGTCCTAAGATCGGAAACTATTTGAATGGCATAATTTTTTACATTTTCGGATGAGTAAGCCACATAAATCAGTGGTTTACTTTTGAGCTTCATTAGATTACGGTTTCTCATCGCCGCCAATATTCTTTCGACGCCTCCTGCAGCACCTGTCGTGCCAATATCCTTCCTTCCAAATATTTCAGTTAATTTATCGTATCTACCTCCTCCAACCAGTGCACCGATATCTGTTAATGGGTCAAATACTTCAAAGACCAACCCTGAATAGTAATCCAGTCCTCGTACGACACCAAGATTGAGTTGAACATTCTTGACCCCTCTTGACTTTAACGAGTCAAAAATTTCGAGCGTGCTTTTCCATCCTTCAAAGGTCTCCAAAATATTAATTTCGGGGCAATCTTCAGGTTTACCTCTAAAATTTGAGAATTCTGTTAGTTGTCGTAACTTTGACAAATTAAGTTTTCCCTCGTACTCTTCATATATCTGTTGTGGAGTTTTTTTAGATAACTTATCAACTGCTCGTAACATTTCACCAATGGTAGAGACGGCAGAAATTCCCAGTCTGTCCGTCAAGAATCTTTCAATAATCTGCCTGTGATTGATCTCAACAACTACTTCGAGGCCTAAGTTCTCCAGAAACTTGTATACAAATTCGATAATTTCCGCGTCTGCTTCATTACTAAATGAACCAAACATTTCTACGTCCCATTGGTGAAAGTATCTGTATCTGCCGAATTGAGGTTCATCATACCTCCATACCCCGCCAAATGAAGCGAGTTTGGTAGGCATCTTCAATTCTCTTCTTTGTGAAACGAATCGAGAGAGCCCGACCGTAAGATCGAATCTAAGTCCTATCATGCGTCCGCCCTTGTCAGTAAAGCTATACGTCTCGCTGCTAATCGAGGGCCCGCTCTTAGCTTCGAGCGTAGAAAGCATCTCTAAAGGAGACGGTTCCATAAAGTTGAAATTAAATCTCTGGGCGGCATCTATAAATTTCTGCCTCATCGACTCGATGTATTTTGATTCTTCGAATTCTATGTCTCTCATCCCGCGAGGGATCTCAATCTTCACAGTTGTGAGGACATACGGTTCTCATTTAGATTTTGCGATTGATTATATTATCATACCCAGTAAACTTGCATCTGTGGGTGGAGGGTTTAGATATCTAGAACACATTACCGACGCCTACGTAGAGGCATATGGTCATTCATTGGCTGAGGCCTTCGATTATTCGGCTAGGGGTCTTGTAAACTTGATGTTTGATACAGATAATGCCAATGAGGAGATTCCAATCGAAATAAAAGTAGAGGGCCACGATATAAGTCACCTGTTGTATAATTGGTTAGAGAATGTACTTTTGATCGTTCTAGTTGATGGACTTGTAATGTCAAAATTTGCGGTTTCGATCTCTGTAAAATCGACCTACACATTGGAAGCACGTTCGAGGGCCGACTCAGTGGATTTAATAAAACATAATTACAAAACAGAGGTCAAAGGAATAACATATCACGCAATGGAAGTAATTCAAAACGATAATTTGGTAAAGATACGCTATATTGCAGATTTGTAAATTTATTTACGTTTCATCTTTAGGCATAGTAGAGTATAATTAACATTGTCTTTCGTTATACAAGAAAGGTTACGCCAAGTATTGCATCGGATATCTTATGTATATGAAGGACATAGGTTAAATCTAGAGTACGTTCTTACAAGATTTAAATATCAAATACAATTCATATTGAATATTATGAGTTCTCATACTGGCAGTAATCCTCCATTGATAGAGTTGTCAGAAAAAAATTTCGATGAAGTTACCAGTTCTGACAAGCCGGTGTTAGTAGATTTCTGGGCTACATGGTGCGGACCTTGTCAATTTATGTTACCTATTTTTGATAAATTGGCGAAAAAATATGGTGATAAAGTATCTTTTGGTAGGCTGAATGTAGATGACAACCAGGGAATTGCGATGAGGTTCGATGTTTATGCAATACCAACGTTTATCGTTTTCATGAACGGGAAGGCCGTAGACAAGGCCGTTGGTGCAGTGGGTGAAAAAGGACTTGAGGGTTTATTGGAAAAGTATCAATAAGATTATCGCAATACACTTTCTATTTCACTTAAATGTACCCGAACGACGGGTCAGCTTCGCGTTTTTTGGATAGAATATATTGGAAGACTTCTTGTTCCTCCGAACCCAGGCGGTGGGAAAAAGATTCGATTAATAATTTAGCCTCTTTGCTTGTCAGGTCGGTATAAAAGATATCCCCCTCATTGATCTGTCTTCCAATGACCGGTTCTTTCATCGAAACTGCCACCTGCGTACCTATAGAGGCGTCAGATAGATTTTTTCCGCCTTCTTGAATTTGATGTATTGACCCAATTTTCTTCCCATCTTCGTTGATTACGTGAACCTTTTGTCTAAGCCTTCCTATCAGAATCTCTGCTCCAAATACCGCAGGATCATTTCTTCTGAAAACATATCCCTTCAAGAATTGGAACTTACACACAGGGGATATTTCGTTGAACAATATTGAATCTTCGTGTTCTTTCTGGTAACTGACCCAATCGGTATAGCCGCGTACAAGATTATAAATGATCTTTTCGTTAAAAATTTTTATTCCTCTTTCCGAGGCTTCTCTTTCTGCCTCATCTAATACTCTAACGTTGAACCCAAGAATTACTCCAATATATCTGTCTTTTTCCTTAACTGCAGACGCTGCTAAGACATCCCTTCGCGTAATGTGTCCTATATCAGCAGATTGGATCGGAATTTTGTCTTTTTTCAGGAGGTCCACTGTAGCTTCTAAGGAACCGATTGTATCACACCTTAGCACTATCCCATTCGAGTCCGTTCTTATTATTGCTGCTTTAATCTCAGATTCGACCAATGACCTGAGTCGGTCTTCGTCTTCACTGTCCTTGAGAACATACAACGGACTTCCTGCTAGAACGCCGTCCAGCTCTGGTGAAGTAATTTTTAGTCCTGCTGCGGCTAAGACGTGGTCCACAGGTCTAAACTTATCACGGGGATCACGCATCTCATCAAGTGGTTTAGGTAAAAGAAGAGCCTTAATTTTAGTAACAACTGCATTGTCACGTTTAGCAACAACCACACGGTCGCCCTGTTTGAGCAGCCCATCAATAAGAATGATATTTGCGGAAGGCCCCAAACCTAATTCGTCTTTCACCTCTAAAACGATTCCCTTCGTTTCTCCCTCATGACGTTCTAACTTCTTTGTCATGTATTGCTGTGCAAGTCCGACTAGAACAGCCATCAATTCAGGAATACCAATATTTTTTTTAGCGCTAACTGGCACTATGGCGACCTCCTTGGTAAAATCCTTTATACGCCAAAATGCTTCCGAATTGTAACCTAATTTCGATAAAGAACCAACGACGGTGTAAATTTTTTCATCCAGGGTGGATACCATGTCGGCTCCTTGTGCCTTTATCTGTTCACTTATAAAGATAGATTTAGTATTGTTCCAACCAGAAATTTGATCGATCTTGTTTAATGCGATAACAAACGGAACCTTTCGCTTTTCTAAGATTTCTATACTCTCTACAGTCTGTACTTCAAATCCTTTGTTTACGTCGGCAACAACAATTGCAATATCTGCTGCAGAACCACCACGGATTCGAAGGTTCGCAAAGACTTCGTGACCGGGAGTATCAATCACCAACAGACCGGGGATAGGCGAGTCCGACTTCGCAAGTTGAGTGTAGAGTGGTCCGGTTATCTCCTTTACTATTTCTATAGGAAAAAAACTCGCCCCAATGTGTTGTGTTATTCCTCCAACTTCCCTTGATTGGACAGCAGTTCCCCGCATCTGATCCAGAAGGGAAGTTTTTCCCGAGTCTACATGACCCAACACTACAACTATTGGCTGCCTGATCTTCACTTAACCAAAAATGACTTTTGACTCTTTTATGAAGCTTTCAGCGGAATCGGAAGCATGTATTATATTGTCCGTAAATCCAAGGCCAAAATCTCCTCGTATAGTACCAGCACCGGCTTCAGAAGATTTGGTGCTACCTATCATTAGTCTCGTTGTGGTGACTGCATTGTTTCCCTCTATTATACATGCTACAATTATTCCCGAGGTTATGAATGAGACTAACTCATTAAAGAATGGTTTATTTCTATGAATGTTATAGAATTCTTCAGCTTCTATTTTGTCAAATTGCAACGATTTTAACTTCTTTATTTGAAATCCTTTATCTTCAAATCTAGAAAGAATTCTTCCAGTTAGACCACGCTTGAAGCCATCAGGCTTTATAACAATGAGAGTCTCTTCATTTGATTGCATTTATTCTCATTTTCCAATTCATTTCTTGACTCTAATTCCGCCCTTTACGTATTTGTCGGTCCACTTCATCTTTCTTGGATCTCGTTTCAAGTTACGAAGATTCTTTTTACATTTGTTTGAACAAGTCCACTGTATCGCACCATCATTTTTTACCAACATTATCCCATTACCCGCAAGTATTTGCCTGCCACAGAAGAAACAACTACGAAGCGAACGGGCCAATTTACTCAAAAGTCTAACTCACACCAGTTATAATTATTTGATTTTTCGTGCCTCTCTTTCTGTCTCTCTCAGCATTAGAATATCGCTAACTCTAATCGATCCCTTTACATTTCTAGTTAATATACGGCCCTTGTCTTTTCCTTCCAACACCTTAACACGAACCTGAATTACTTCACCCGCAATGCCTGTTCGGCCGACTATTTGGATTACTTCAGCAGGTGTAACTTTATCTTCCACAGTCTTACTCATAGATTATTTATTGCTCCTTCTTGTTCTTCAAATTAGAAATAGAATTTATGACCTGATCAACAATATGTTGAGCATCACCTGCATCCACAATGGCAGCTGCTGCTGAACCAACATCTATCCCTAGTGATTCCCCTAATTGTTGTTTACTTGGTACGAAAATATATGCAGCGTTTCTCTCCTCACAAAGAATTGGAAGATGTGCTACTACTTCAGGAGGTTGTACGTCTTCCGCTATGACTACCAACTTACTAACTCCTCTCTCTATAGCTTTTGTTGTCTCATTAGTACCCTTTCGAACCTTGCCGCTTTGTCTTGCAAGTTTCACAGCCTCGTATACTTCATTCACCAATTCTTTAGGCGTTTCGAATTTCACATAGTACTCCTTACTCAATACGGTTTATCACCCATCGGGATCATCTTATCGAATATGATGTAGAAAATAGGAGTATTAAAAACGTTGTCAATATATTATTTGGTTAACTTTTTGCCAATATTTCGTTGATAAGTCCGGTATACTCCTTAACTTTGGAATCTATGAGATCTCTGTCAGTCGATTCTGCGTACATTCTAAGAAGTGGTTCGGTGCCACTAGGTCTTATCATAATCCAGGTTTCATCGTCAATCCAGATCTTTATTCCATCTAAAGTTTCAAGTCTAACAGGATTCCCATGATTCATGCAACATTGAATGACTTCCTCAACTAATTTTTGGTTAGAACAACGAAATTTTGTTTTATGTTGGTAGACCATGGGCAGTGTAGAAAACATTCTTGATAGTGAATTCTCATCAGAAGCCAACATGTCCAAAATCAACGCCGTTGTAAGCGCTCCATCTCTTACTTCATTTAGTACTCCGTACATGAAGCCTCCATTTTCTTCTAATCCAATTATAGCCTTTCTCTTCACCATCTCTCTTGACACTTCTACACTCCCGACTTTGGTATATATCACCTCAGATCCAAGTTCTCCTACTATCTTGGCAAGAACAGATGTAGTGTTAATTGGACATATCACCTCAGCTTTTCTATGCCTCAACGAAAGGAGATGTTTGACCAATAGCGTTCCTGTTCTATCTCCCCACTGCACTACGCCTTCATTGTCACAAAATATACTCCTGTCCCCATCCCCATCATAAGCAACACCCAGGTTGGCTCCCAATTTTTTTACCATGAAAGTCAGACCGCAGAGATTTTCAGGGGTAGGTTCAGAACCCCTTGCCGGAAAATCACCATCTATCTGTCCATTAATCGAGATTACTTGACATCCTAGTTTCTTGGCTAGTATCGGTGCAACTAATGCCTGGACGCCATTTCCGAAGTCCATTACTATCTTAAAATGACGTTTCCTAATTTTTTCGCCATCTACTAAATTCAGAACATCACTAATGTAGGATCTCAACAATTCCTCTTGACGGGTAACACCATACTCCGAAGTCTCTGCAAAATTCTTCTCGCGATATATCCGTTCTATCTTGAGTTCATCTTTCCTTGAAATTTCTACACCATCGTCTGCCGAGGGTTTTATACCGTTATACTCTGGAGGGTTGTGAGATGCAGTTATCATAACACCACCTCTGAAAGCGCCTTTCTTGGTAGAGTACTGTAAGCAAGGAGTAGGTATAATACCGGCATCAACTACGTCATGCCCATCTGAGTTTAGTGTGGCTTGAACAATTCGAGTTAAAATAGGACTGGATTTTCTTCCATCACACCCAACAATTATGTCCCCCTCTTTATAATAGGTCCCAAGTGAATGGACCAGATCTATCACAACATCAAAACTCAGCTGGTTACCAAAGATTCCCCTAACCCCATTAGTCCCAAATAACCTTGAATGACTTATCATGGGTTGACGCATTTTGGGTATTGATTAAGAATAGATAAATTTGGCTGTTTGCTTTTACTGGAAAGGAAAAACAAGAGCGGGGGTTGCCAAGCCTGGTCAACGGCGCAGGTCTCGTTTTATTTACCAAAATAGGCGAGTGCGAGGCTTAGAATGAGCTTCAGCTATTTAGCAAGCTCATACATCCCTGTTCCTAAGGGATTCGTGGGTTCAAATCCCACCCCCCGCACCAACCTAATATAGTTCTAAAAAATATGAATAGTCTGTCATGATCTGCCACTTTTGAAGTGATCCAATGAAAAAGTCAAAGCTGGAAAACATGCTGGTAATATGACAATAACGGTAACAATTAAGAGATACTAACGTTTAGGACTGGTATGCGAATAGGATTGTGATGTGATCACTGCATCTACACTATGTTAGACCTCTCGGCTTCAGAGTAGAATCTGCATACGCCTAAATCTGCTTGACAAAACCACGATGGTAAATTATTATAATCTGCACATTTTTCTGTGGCTGTCATCATGAAAGTGTTTCTCACAAAAATCGGTATTGCATTCATAACAATGCCAACTTGACAATGTATAACAGACTACGCACTTTCGTGTGGGATTGTTGTAATCAAAATCCTTCCTTAGCCGGTTAGTTTTATTTTGTTTCTGTTCTGTTCTCATCTAGTGTCATCTACGTTGCGATTGAGATAAAAAATTTCTATACCCCAATAATTCATACACTTTCTGGTATAGGCTGGACCATTACTATCTCAGATCATACTTAACTTATATAAGTCTTAACTTGTTTGATTAAATCAGAATGATTTAATTTAATCTTTTTTTATGACTATTAACAGAGTCGAACTATGAATTCAGACGTGAGAACAATTGTTGAAGTAACAGTCATAGGGAAGGATAGAAAAGGTGTTGTAGCTGATATTACTAATTTCATATTCAGAAATAATGGTAACATAGAACAACTTAATCAAAATGTTGTGAGGGAATTATTTGGGATGCAACTTGAAGCATCATTCAATCATGTAAATAAAGAAGATCTTTCTTCTGGACTCGGACAATTGGCCAACAAACTGAATATGGAAGTAAAGGTTCATTTCCAGGAGCCGGATCGCCTGAGAAACGTAGCATTACTGGCAAGTAAGGAACCTCATTGTTTAATTAAATTACTGGAGGCAAAAAGGAAAACAGAGATAAATGCAAATATTGCTGTAATAATTGGTAGCGAGAAAACATTGGAATATGTAGCTAAAGAATTCAGTGTGCCTTTCTATCATGTCGTCCACTCTGACCATACCATGGCCGAGTTAGAAATCTTGAAAATAATTGAACGATATAATATAGATTTGATCCTACTTGGTAGGTATATGAGAATTCTGACGCCAAACTTTGTGTGGAGATATCGAAACAGGATAATCAATATCCACCCCTCTCTCTTGCCAGCCTTTCCCGGTGCCTATGCATATGTTCAAGCATACGAACGAGGTGCAAAAATAGTTGGTTGCACCGCACATTTTGTGACCGAAGATCTAGACCAAGGACCAATTATTTGTCAGAAGTCATTTCAGGTATCCCCAAATGATAATGTTGATACAATCCGTGAGAGAGGACAAAGTTTGGAAGCAGTAACATTACTTGAAGCGGTAAAGTTATACCTAGAGGGTCGACTTGAAGTTAATTGGGGACGAGTATATGTAAAAGATCCGAAATAGAAAGAAACGAAAGATAATGGCGGCATACATATTCGTTGGAAATCGAGAGTATCCAGAGATCGTTTGAACTAACACGTCAGAGCTGTTGATAGTTTATAACCCAATGTATGTATTGAACTCTTGTCAACCATGAAGGCTTTTGAGATGAATGATCCCGACATAAGGTCATTCAGAAATAAAGTTGAACAAGTTCTAATTCCAGTGGGTTCTCTGGAACAGCATGGCGAACACTTGCCTGTTTCTACGGACTCGATCATCGTGGAATATCTCGCAAATATGATATCGAAGAAAATTCCATCTATAGTGCTTCCTGCAATTGTCTATGGAGTATCATATGAGCATAAACCACTGTTTAACATCTCGATAAGTAGCTCTGTCTTGTCAAACATTTTGAGCGAGATATGTGTTTCCTTAATTGAAAATGGTCTCAATAATGTGATCATTCTCAATGGTCATCATGGAAACGCGGGATTATTACAGTATATACCACAAATAGTTGAACGGACGATATTTCAGGATTCAAATATATACTCGATAAATTATTGGCAATTACTAGACAGGGAATTTGATCACGCAGGATTTGTCGAAACCTCTCTTGTGCTTGCGATAAGACCAGAACTAGTGAACATGAAAAAAGCAAGAAAAGGAGCAGAAGATCACACACTGTTACGGGCAGTAACTTCATCCTTTCTGAATAAACCATCTTCGTTTACGAAAATTACTAAGAATGGCGTATGGGGAGACCCCTCACATGCCTCAGCTAATGAGGGAAAAAAATTGTTGAACCATGCAATAAACAATATCTTAACGGTCATACGTCAATTTAATGACCTTTCTAAATGATCATGACCCTTCATAGACTATATTACTAACATGACAGGACCTAGATACTGATTATGTCAAAAATAGTTTTTCGGAATTTACCATATAAATAGCGAAAATGAACTAGTTGACTCTGAATATCACGATGATATCAAATTCATGAAACTAAATATTAGATGTGGTGCAAGTCCAAATTAACTTTAATATAGACCTTCATCAACCAATATTCTTGGTAGAGTAATAATTGTCTGTTGACATGGCTGTTAAAGTGCTTGACGAAAGTTTAGGAAAAGTTGTTCTAATTAAATTGAAGGGCGGAAAAGTGATCAGAGGAAATCTTCATGGATTTGACCAACACATGAATTTGTTGTTGGAAGATTCTGTCGAATTGTTAGATGACAAGGCTAATGAGTTGGGAACACTAGTGGTAAGAGGCGATAATGTGGTAATTATTTCGCCACCTCGAGCATAATTATTTCTGACTTGTTGTTGGAGAGTGGAGCAAAATGACTAAAGGAACAACATCAATGGGTAAGTTCACGAGAAAAAAAACTCACATAAAGTGTAGAAGGTGTGGGCATAATTCCTTTCATAAAAGGGGTAAGAGATGCGCAAAATGCGGATATCCTGATCCCCGCTTACGCAAGTATGATTGGATCAAACGCCAAGTCATGTAGTAGTAACCGTACTAGCTTATTTTTATGGCTTTAAAACGAAGGTGAAATGGGATAAAATTTATCATTCTCAATTTATAAATGATGATAAACATTGGACTTTACTCTAATTACAGCGTCGATGGTTGCAGGAGTAATTACGTCAATCATATTTAATAGACTAACTGGGCATGGGAAGAATAAGTCAAAGGGAAGATCAGAATTTTCGCAGTTGTCGAACTCTACGGCCAATGTGCAGGAACTTGAATCTCTTAAAATTGAAAACGACATTATCAAGGAAGGCATAGCCAAAATTTATGAGGCCTTTAACGATGACAAGATATCTAAGTTAGAGTATGACAGACTCTTGGTGAAATATACAGAACATCTGCGGATTTGTGATGAAAGGATCAAAGATCTTCAGTCGATTGCAGATATTTTCGAGTTGAAGGATCTACGAAATGGTCTTGTTTCATTGATGGAAAACAGGATAAAGAATATCGACGAAAAATTGGATAAGTTGTCATCCAGCCCTGTCATGAAATCTCATGGAATACAAGCCAGTGGTATAACCCCCATTTCCAAAGGATCACGACATGCAGAACTGGACGCAATCAAATCCCAGAAGTTTGGAGAACAAATTCTACAATCAGCTACGCTAGAACAAACGAGAATCGAAAAACTACAAAAAGAAGTATTGGCCGCACTATCTAAACTGGATAAATCCAGCGAAGATCATTTATCCAATTCTTCTAATGCTAACAAAGAGATTCCGGTTCGGGGAGATGTAGGACCAGAATCCATGACTGTTAGCGAGAAACAAAAGAGAGACGCATTGAGTAACTTCAGTTAACATCATCAGGTTCAGGTTGCTTAGATCTTGGAAGGTAAAACAAACAGGGAACCTTTGCCATTATTAGGAAAAACAACAACGAAATTGCACAACTGGTAATATTCTTCTATTTGCCTATTCTGAACATTTTCGTCCCACACACCGAACAAATTCCCTGAGTTGCAGGTTTTCCGTTTTTCATCGTTACCTTCTTTTCATCATTCATGGATCTTTTTGCCTTACATTTTACACAATATCCTTCCATGGCAACTCAAGTATCTTTACCGCATAAAAAATGTTGTGTGCAAAATCATTGTCAGAATGAGCGATGGTTCTTGCCTTTAATACAAAGGATCTGCTCCTGAATAAGTTAGCGGAATATTTCCAGAATTTGTAAAAAAACGAGAAGAATTTAGAAAAAGATGGAAGTTGTTATAATAGGCGAGATCTGCAGATTGTATCCGATCCGGGTAAAACCAAGGAACAAATCAGAGACAATCTATAACTACTTTCTATAACTAACCAATGCTGGTAGAATTGGTATCGGTAGCGGAAATATTGGATGCAATTTGTGATGATAAATCATTAAAATTGTTTAACGCTATCGCGACAAAGGGAGGAAACAGTGGAGATCTCTCGGTTCAACTTAAACTATCGCGAAAGGAATATTATTCAAGAATGTCACGACTAATGAAGACAGGCATGGTTAAACGTAAAAATGGAAAACACTTTCTTACAGCATTTGGGAAAGTAGTTTATGACGCCCAGGCCACAATTAGAAAAGCAGTCGAGAGTTACTGGAAGCTAAAGGCAATTGATTCTATCGACTTATCCGATGATATCACGGTAAATGAACGCAATAAGCTGATTGATACGCTGCTCGATGACCTGGAAATAAAAGAAATCCTTTCAAAGCATGTTTCTTGATCAACAATATCATTTTTTACAAGATATTTGAAAATTGACATCGTAGAGGGCATTAGGTCTGTTTATCTGTGTCTATGAGAATACAATGCAAGAAATACATACCCAGGGCGTTGGGGTAGTATACTTTTTTTACTAATTTCAAAATTGAGGTCCTGACAAGAAAGTGAAATGCACTCGCAACGAACACAAAAGCTAGAAAGCGGACGTTGACCGCAGGAATAATTAAATTGTAATGAGACCGGAATACAAGATCCAGATTAAAGATAGAAATTTCCGAAATGTATCATAATTTTAGGGTTTTGCATAATAAGCATATTATCGTCATTTATTGTAATATTAGTTTTCTAAGCAAATATCAATTATCACATAAAAATACGATGTTAAATTGTATTATCTTTTATACTTCCCCAAAATATTCCTGAATAATGTTAAGGACACGTACTGCTACATTGATAATTCTAGTTGGTTTGCTGGCGGGAATAATAACTACGATGTCAAGCACTTTGATTAGTGCTTCAGCATACAAACCTGACGATCCTGCAGCTAAATATCACTGTTTTGCAACTGATGCCGACGGAAAGTATAATCTTACAGCTGAAGGGGATCTTATACCATGTCCAATTGATCATGGTGACAATGCATGGATGCTGACTTCATCTGCACTCGTACTTATGATGACTCCGGCAGGCTTGGCGGTCTTTTACGGAGGCTTAGCAAGACAAAAGAACGCAGTAAACACACTTCACATGGTGTTTATAACGACTGGTATCATTTCCATCCAATTTGTATTATTCGGATATAGTTTGGCTTTTGGCCCTGATGCTGGAGGATACGGATTTATCGGAACGTTAGATTGGGCAGGATTAAATAACGTGTTACACGATGTCCCGTCAAATGCATATGGTGGAATAGATGGATACACAATCCCGCACCAGACTTACATGATTTTCCAAATGATGTTCGCCATTATTACACCGGCGTTAATTGTGGCTGCATTAGCAGAGAGGATGAAATTCAGCGCATTCGTGATCTTCATCATTCTTTGGTCTACGTTTGTCTATGACTTCGCTGCACACTGGACATGGGAGATTACAGCAGCGGACAATTACGGGATGACTCCTGGATACTGCGGTTTCGGATGGACCGGATGCTTTGGTTCTCTCGATTTTGCTGGCGGGACGGTCATTCATATCACTTCTGGTTGGGCAGGCCTCATAGTCGCTCTAATGCTAGGTCGCAGAATTGGATATGGAAAGGTACCAATGGAACCTCACAACATATCACTGGTAGTATTAGGGGCTGCATTGCTATGGGTTGGATGGTTTGGGTTTAACGCTGGTTCAGCTGCAGCAGCTGCTACGAATGCCACAAGCGCCTTTGTCGCGACACAAACTGCAACAGGCATGGCAGCTGTTACTTGGGGAGTGATATCGTGGGCCCATACTGGTAGACCCTCAACTGTGGGTGCAGCATCTGGAGCAGTAGCGGGCCTTGTGGCTATCACTCCAGCTTCTGGATTTGTTTCACCAATGTCTGCAATAGTAATAGGCATCGTGGCTTCGATCGTGTGTTATGCGGCTGTAATGTTCAAGAACAGAAGAAAATGGGACGATGCTTTAGATACATGGGGCGTGCACGGAATCGGTGGGCTTGCAGGAGCTTTATTAACGGGGCTGCTTGCGGAACAAAGGTTTACACCGTGGGGGCACAATGGCTTAGTATTTGGAAATCCATTCGCATTGGTGCAGAACGCCGTCGGGGCATTCGCGGCACTTGCCTGGGCCGTCGGTATCACAGCTTTGATAATAAAGATCATGGATAAAGTATGGCCTGGAGGAATAAGAGTAACTCCAAAGGAAGAAGAAATCGGCCTTGACCTAGCACAACACGGTGAACGAGCATATGTCAACGAATAGGAAAGATTAACTACCTTCCTCCTCCCTTTATGGTTCAAATTTTTAGATTCAATTAATTGTTAAAGCGCCGCGAGGGTTCAGTCAGGCAACAATAAATACACAAGTTAGTTGACAACCTTATATATGCAATACAATTTCCTACCATTGTCCAATGGTAGACACTAAGGTTACTACTGCACGTCTCACCATAACTTCTGACAAGTTCGAAATTCTTGTTAAACCAGATCCTGCACTTGATTATAAATTAGGCAAGAATACTGATTTTGGGTCAGTGCTAGTTGCAGAAGAAATTTATTCCGATGCAAACAAAGGATCGCGAGCATCTTCGGAGAAGCTTCTCAGGCACTTTAAAACTACAGATTCGACTGAGATAGCCAAGCAGATCCTATTAAAAGGTGATCTGAGTTTAACTACTGACCAGCGACGTAGAATGATAGAGGAGAAAAGGAAACAAATCGTGCAGTATATCAACAAGAGTTTCGTAGATCCGAAGACTCACACTCCACATCCACCAACACGAATTGAGTTTGCAATGGAAGAAGCAAGAGTAACTCTAGACCCGTTCAGACGCGCCGAAGATCAGGCCAAAAATGTGGTAGACGCGATAAGAAAAATATTGCCTCTGAAGTCAGAAACACTGGAGCTAACTGTGACCGTGCCAGCAGCGTATTCAGCCCAGTCATATAATGTTTTTAGGAGTATGGGTGAATGTAAATCGGAACAATGGCTTTCAGATGGTTCCCTTAAAGTGGTGCTTGCCATTAACGCTGGGATGAAAGCTGCGCTTTTGGACCGTTTAGGTGCAGCTACAAAAGGATCGGCTCAGGTAGTTGAGAGATAAGAAACTTTCTGTCACATTTAGAATATAAGTCGGATGTAATTGACAGAATTAGGTTGAAAGAAATGGATAACGTACTTTTGTTAAACGAAATAGTTATGGAGTGTTATTATTCAAATGCAGGAAGTTAGGAGAAAATTTGTAATTCCCGGGGACATAATAGTGGAAGGAAACTCAAGACCCCTGGTTAATGTGCATAAAGCTGGAAATAATATCATAGCTAGCAGAATCGGGATTGCTGAGGTAGGGAGGGATGGAGCAAAAGTAATTCCATTATCGGGTGTTTATATTCCACGCGCAAACGATATAGTTATAGGGATAATTAAGGATCATTCTTCTCTCTCTTGGGACGTGGATATAAATTCATGCTTCTCAGCACACCTTCCTGCCCAGGATCTATTTGGGAGAGATTTTTCTCCTGCCAGAGATGACATGAGTCGTGAACTATCTTCAGGGGATGTTGTTAGTGCAAGGATTTCGACCTTTGACAGGACGAGAGATCCGATTCTCACAGTCCAGGACAAGGATCTAGGAAAAATACCATATGGGGAATTACTCAAAATTTCTGCAACAAGGGTTCCTAGACTTATTGGAAAACGAGGATCTATGATTCAGACGATAGAGCATGCAACAAGTACTAGAATAACAATAGGACAGAACGGTTTGATTGTAGTGTCTGGAAAAAACAAGGATGGAACTCAGCTTGCTATCAAAGCTATACGAATGGTAGAGGAAGAAGCTCATACATCTAACTTGACGCAAAGGATAAAACAACTGCTTGGTGTTCAGGATAATGTGCAGATAGATTCAAAAAGCAGAAATGATGCTCCCATTGATGATGACGAAGGACATGACGATTCTGTGCTAGGCGACCAGAAATCAGTTGTACAGAGTGAATCGGAGTCACAGTAAAGAGATTAATAGGCATGACACAAACACGAAGTTTGATAGACGCGAATGGTATAAGAACTGACGGTCGTACTGGGAATCAATTAAGAGACATTCAAATTAAGGTTGGAGTCGTAAAGAATGCAGACGGTTCTGCTTTAATAGAATTCGGGAAAAACAAGATAATCGTCGCTGTATACGGCCCTCGTGAAGTGCATCCAAAGCATATGGCACTGACTGATCGATGCCTTCTGCGATGTCGATATCATATGTCTCCTTTTTCTACAGATACCCGTAAGAATCCAGCTCCTTCCAGAAGAGAAGTAGAAATTTCAAAAGTCATCAGAGAAGCTTTGCAACCAGCACTGATGCTAGAGGATTATCCAAGAGCAACCATAGATGTATACGTCGAGGTGCTCCAGGCTGACGGTGGTTCAAGATGTGCAGGAATAGCTGCTGCTTCAGTCGCTCTGGCAGATGCAGGCATTAATATGCGTGACATAGTCTCTGCTTGTGCGGCTGGAAAAGTTGACGACAAGATAGTTATTGATATAAATGATACTGAGGACAAGGAAGGAGGAGCTGATATGCCTGTTGCCTTTATGCCGAATCTTAAACAAATCACTCTTCTTCAACTTGATGGTAAGCTAAATAGCGAGGAGTTTATCGCGTGTCTGAATGAATCTATTACCGGATGCATGAAGGTCTATGGAGTTCAGCGTTCAGCTCTTATGCAAAAGTATTTTGGCAGTGAAACGGAGTTGAAGGAATAGTAATTGAGCTCAAGAAGATCCACCATAATTTTAGAGAATCTTCGTAAGAACCAAATAAGGGAATTGATTGCCAGCGGAAAAAGACTTGATGGAAGATCTCCGGATGAACTTAGACCTCTAAACATCGAGATAGACGTAATTAAAAAGGCAAATGGTTCAGCTTGGGTAAGATTGGGTAACACTGAAGTCGTTGCAGGTGTAAAAGTTGAAACCGGTGAGCCCTTTGAAGGGCTAGAAAATAAAGGTGCTTTGATAGTTTCCGCAGAGGTACTTCCTACTGCGGCTTCCTACATAGAGCCAGGTCCACCTGATGAGGAAACCATTGAATTAGCTAGAGTAGTCGATAGAGGTGTAAGGGAATCGGAAATGTTGGCCTTAGACAAACTAGCGTTGATTCCTGGTAAAATAGTTTACACTATATTTGTTGATTGTAGCATTATAAACATGGGCGGAAATCTTTTTGATGCCACGTCGTATGCAGTGGTGTTAGCGTTAGCTACATCCAAGATCCCAGTCTTTGAAATCTTAGGTGAAAAGGTGGTCGACACAGGAAAGATTCAAGCTCCTCCTATCAATACGATACCTGTTTCAGTTACATTTGCCCGGATCGGAGATTCATTGGTATTGGATCCTAGTACAGAGGAAGAAGCATGTATGGATGCTAGAATAACTCTCACCACCAACTCTAATGGGGAATATACTGCCGTTCAAAAAGGTTCAAACGGTTTCCTAACAATAGAACAAGTAAAATCTGCAGCAGAAACAGCAAAGATTAAAGGGCAAGAACTCGGACTCAAATTTCAGGAGTTGATAACGGCTGGTCAGTAGGCGTAAGCACAAGCTAACAGGTCTAAAGGGACTAGGAATAAAATATGGTGCATCAGTGAGGAAACGATATGGAGTGATCTATAGAACTCTAAAGAAGAAAAGGAGATGTCCCATGTGCGGGTCCCTCCACTTTGGCCGAATGGCGGTAGGGATCTGGCATTGCCCAAAGTGCAATTACAAGTTAGCAGGTGGTGCATATGATGTCAATCTCGAAAAAATACGAAGCTCACGCTGAAATTAAGATAAAGATACATTCAGTGCCTTTTGATTTATCTTGCAAGATAGCTGAATCTGTATGCGCTGCCATGAAGCCAGAAATAAAATTACTAAATTGTGGCGAAAAAATAGAAATCAAATCTTTCGATACCATTGTTGATATAGTCATTCACGCAAAAGATGTTGTCTCAATGAGGGCCGTAGTTGGTTCGTATATGCAGCTCGTACAAACAGCCTACGGATGTCTTTGTGCATAGGTTGTTGTAGTGCCAATTAACGGTATGAATTTATCCTGGTGTATTGTTATCTCAGGTAAATGAGCGAGCAAGAAATTCCTCCGTGGCTTAGGGAGCAGCTATCCAGATTACAACAACTTCAACAAAATTTGCAGGCAATCTTGATGCAAAAGCAGCAAATAGAAGTCGAATCTATTGAAACTACTAAAGCACTTGAAGAACTCAAAAAATTAGGTGAAGAAGACGTAGTGTACAAAAGCGCGGGCCCCCTTTTAATAAAAACAAAGAAAAATGATGCCTTGAAGGAGCTAGAGGAGAGGAAAGAACTATCCAATACTAGACTGATGGTACTGGGAAAACAAGAAGCCAGAGTAAAAGAGAATCTAAAAGAGGTGGAAACCAAGATTAATGAAATGATCCGCATAAACCAGGGCCAAACAGGCAGTGACCTAGGTTCAGGTGGAACTCCTTCAGTTTCGGGCAGTTGATATCATTAGGGACTTTACTAACCTAATGAATCATTTTGCCATTGCTTAGAAAATCCAGGGAATTGAAACATGCTTTTAATTCTCGTATGTTCTGAATAACTTGAGTTAGCTACATCACTTTTTTTTGACTAATCCAGAATAATTATTACAAATTATCTTCTCAGACACTTTCTTCCTAATGAATGATAAACGGCCATTTTTATTCTTAAACATTTCAACTTGAAAATCCAGAGCATCCAATATTTACTAGGGTTTTTGAATTGTATGTTTGAAACCTTGCAAGCTCATGTTGACAGCCCTGAAACAGCAATAATGTAAATTTGCCAATCATCTTCATATTCGAGGAATAGAATAAAGATCTTAAACCAATTCCTGGACCGTTCAATTCCATAAGCATAAATATTGTAGCCTCAGACATGAATCGTTTTACTATTAGGACCATATCTATGGATTAGATTCGGTTTTCCGTATTTTGTAACGGTCTGCTCAAAGAATTAACATACCAAAATTGCACTACATAACATGCATTATCAAACATGAATGGACATTTGGCACACTATCGTTCTACAACCAGTACATGTGACCGTTTATTGTTATGAAAGTTTCATCCCAAATAGCCTTAATCAAAGGGTAACTCAACTTTTAATCTGTATGCATATCGGAAATGCCTCTGTTACCCATTTCCCTATTCATGGAGGGGCCCTTTCAGCAACTGGTTTGAATGATTTAAATGAAATCGTATAACGCCCAGAGCTCAGGTACAAGAATAGACAACGCACGATCTTGGTCTGATGTGAGTAACACATTTCGTAGTATCTGTTGATATCCAGGAAAGCTTAGTTTTCTCATTGTTTCAAAAACATGCCAAATGTGTATTTAAACGATCAAGCCTTCCAGTACGGGTTGTCTAATTCAGAAGAGTAAGAATTTAAGGTACCAAAGAAACTCATACTGATGGTTACAATCCTATACCAAGACCCTCACAGTAACTGCGACTCAGAATACTACTACATAGGCATACCAAAAGACTGGAATGGAGGTAATGATAATGAAGTTACAGTAATTGTAGATGACGTGTGTGTTGTCGTTCCGCAAACAATTGCAGGTGCAACGGGCGAATTAATAGTTCTAAGGATGCTAGAAGCAATGATGGCAGGAGATATAATCGACGCCGGAGATATACAAAAGGCAATAGAACACATATTGTAGACGGTCCTGCCAACTTAACGGGCTGAGTAATGTAAGAAAATCACGTTTGTTTTGGAAGTCGGTAGAGCCAATGTCATACTGCGCTCTATTCTAGGAAAAGAATAACGAACCTCACATGCAATTAGAACCGACTGTATGTGGCAATACGCAAAAGTAAATATTTCAAACCTAATTGTCCATGTTACTTCGATGTACCAGAATGAAACGTGATGCCCGACAAGTTAGAACAGCCGCTTCACATTGGGCAAAGTTTATAAGATATTTTTGGAAAAGTCATTCTGTATATGGCTCAGCAGCCTCCTCCGGGTAGCGGAGGTAATGTATCTAGGCGGGATTTCTTGAAGCTTTTGGACGCTGCGGGTACAGTAATGACCTTTGCACCGTTTGTTGATTGGGGCAAATTTCTTCCTAACCCTTCTGGCCAGTTGAAAGAAAGGCAGAAGGTTGAACTACCTGACGGCTCTCAGGCAAATGTCAAAGCCTTTCCAGTGAATCATTCGGAAGCGGTCATATATCCAAAAACAGACGATCCAGTACTGAATAACGAAGCTTTTAGGGTATGGCAATTCATACGCTTGCCTGTCGAACTAGGCGGCGAAAAGAGTGATGTTTCATCCTTTAGAATGTATAGTCAGGTTTGTTTGCATCTTTGGTGTCTTTGGAAATATTGGCCGGAAGAAGGAAGGAAAAGGGGCGAATGTCCTTGTCACGGAACTTTGTATGATCCTTTAACAGGGGAGGCATTTGCTGGTCCTGCTTCATTGCAAGCACCTCCTTCTAATGTACTTCCTATGCTAGACTTAGAAATTGATTCTCAAGGAAGTATCTGGGTTAAACCTCCAAATTGGAGCGTAAATGGGAATGGGATTGTAGGATTTGGGCGTTTCCTTACATAGAGAAAATAGTCTGGTTCGTTTCTTAAGGTGGGTCTACGCGGGCGTAGACCGCACTATATTCATGGGACTCAAATTCACATTCCCAGGTAGGTTTGTGAGTCCACTGGGCTTTCTCGGCATGATTACTTTTGTATTATTCATCATCCTGGGTATAACCGGGGCGCTTCTCATGTTGTTTTACGAACCAATTTTGGATAGGGCCTGGAAC
>JALZOS010000354.1 GCA_030913755.1 Thermoproteota archaeon
GAGGAATTGTCAATTTTAAAAGAAACAAACGTAAGTCTTGGTTGTATGCTAGAAAGCTCATCGGAGCGGCTTCTTGGCAAGAATATGCCTCACGAATTTGCGCCTAGCAAAAATCCAAAAGCAAGAAAGAAGATACTTGAAAATGCGGGGGATCTCAAAATACCAATGACTACAGGAATCTTGATTGGAATAGGGGAGACAGTTGAGGAGATCATTGACTCTCTTTTTATGATGAAAGAAATTAATGAAAGGTATAGTAACATCCAAGAGGTCATCATCCAGAATTTTGTCCCAAAATCTAATACTGAGATGCGCGAAATTCCAACACCTCCACTTAATTATTTTATTAGGAGTATTGCCATTTCGAGAATTATTATGCCCGATATGAATATACAAGTACCTCCCAATTTAAGCCCAAATTATTATGGGCAGTACATTGACGCAGGAATCAATGATTGGGGGGGCATCTCTCCGCTCACTATCGACCATGTGAATCCCCAGTCACCATGGCCCGATGTTAAAGAAGTGATAGACGTTACCAAGAATTCAGGGTATATTTTGAAGCCCAGGCTCCCGATATATCCAGAATTCATCCTCCACAAGAGTGAATTCATACATGACAATCTTAGGAAATACGTAAGAGCGCTTTCTGGTTCAGATGGACTTGTAAGGGAGGACTACTTGAATTGACATCAATGTTGGAAGAGATAATGAAGAATATAGATCCTGTTGTTGCCCATATATTGAATGAGGCCCTAGATTCGAAAGATATTTCTGTCAAACAGGCAGTTGAGTTATTTGACACTACTGGTCTAGAAATAAACGCAATTATGATGGTTTCAGACATGCTTAGAAAGTGTTCTGTTGGGAATGTAGTAACATACGTCGTTAACAGAAACATCAACTTCACTAATGTTTGTGTAAAGAAATGTGGATTCTGTGCCTTCAGTAGGGACTTTAGAAATCAAGAAGGTTACTTTCTTCCTGTTGAAGAAATCGTAAGGAGGACCACTGAAGCATGGAAACTGGGAGCGACGGAGGTCTGTATCCAGGCCGGACTTCCTCCTAAGATGGACGGAAATCTATACATAGATCTATGCGAGGAAATAAAAAAAGCACATCCTGGGATTCACATACATGCTTTTTCCCCTGAAGAGGTACAATATGCGGCCTATTGTTCGGGATATTCTGTTGAAGAATATCTTAGAATGCTCAAAGACGCAGGTGTGGGAAGTTTACCTGGAACAGCTGCAGAGATATTAAATCAAGAAGTACGTGACATAATTTCTCCCGGAAGAATATCCGTTAAAGACTGGATAAACGTCATCAAGTGTGCTCATAAGTTAAGCATTCCAACTACATCCACGATAATGTATGGTCATATAGAATCATCGATACATAAGGCAGAGCACTTGGCACTCATTAGGTCCATTCAGAAGGAAACGAATGGCTTCACTGAATTTGTGCCTTTGAGTTTTATATATAAGGAAGCTCCCATGTACTATAGAAATTCTATTCGTGGCATGAGGCAAGGTCCTGATGGATATGAGATAATCAAGATGCATGCAATCTCACGGATAATGTTGAACAACTACATTAAAAACATTCAAGTTTCTTGGGTCAAAGAGGGAATAAAGATGTCACAAATTCTTCTCTCAGCTGGCGTCAACGACTTTGGAGGAACGCTAATCAACGAAAGCATTTCTACTTCTGCTGGAGCAGAGCATGGTCAGATGATGAAACCCAAAGAGATTCATCTTGTCGTTAAATCAGCAGGAAAGATACCTGCACAACGATCTTCTACTTATCGAATACTAAAAGAATTTAGTAAAGAGGAAGATGATCCTGCTTTACCCCTTGATACTGCTGATCCGACAATGTTTGGCTCCTATCAGGAATTGATAAAGATCAACAAATACAGATATGCGGAAATGAAAAGATAGATGATCTAAAATGAAATGAAAGTAAGATCATTGAACAGGAGGTCTTGTGATCTTCTGGTTAGAATGTTATTCATTTAGTGCCCTACACAATGTTTATATATTTTCTGCAATAAAGCAGAATCCATTTATACGAAAAAAAATAATGTCTCTTAAAACAGTAAGGACAACACACTTTTGCTGATTACTATGTTTCCTAAATCAGTATTAAATAATTTAATCACATTGGTTCTCCTGATATAAACCAATTCTCTTTCGGATCTTCCTTGTAAACAATAATCACATGTTCCTTTTTTGTCTTTAGTATTTTAATGGCTGCTTCTGTAATTGCAGCAGCAAATTCCGCTTTCTGCTCTTTCGATCGGCCGGGGTACATCGAGACTGAAATCAGTGGCATAACCAAAGTTTCTCGAACACTAAAATAAACCAATTGCCGGTCTCTGTGTCAGAATATACATATCAGTCAAATTGGTTGGCTAATAAAGAAGTACCACCGCTTCGGACTAAACATGTTTTGTAAAGTTTCGATCATTGAACAAACATATTTCTTAAAATATCAAAACAAAGCACTATATTTATGAGTACGGGGACATAACAGTCGAGAACTTGATAAACTTGGGCATTTTAATCTCGGGAAGAGGAAGTAATATGGAGGCCATATTACGAGCTATAGAAATGTCCAAGATTAAGAATGTGGTTCCTCGAGTGGTGATTTCCAATAAACCAAATGCACCAGGCCTTCACAAAGCTGCTAAGATGGGAATTTCAACGAAGGTCGTATTTAACTCTTCAAGAGGTTGGGATTACGATAAGGAAATAGTTTATGCATTGAATGATCACATGGTAAATCAGCAAAATGGCTTAGTATGTTTAGCAGGATATATGCGTATTATTAGCCCTGAATTTATCAAGATATTCAAAGGACGGATCCTTAACGTTCATCCATCTCTCCTTCCAGCTTTTCCTGGTCTTCATGCTCAAAAGCAGGCCTTAGAATATGGTGTCAAGGTCTCAGGTTGCACGGTACACTTTGTCGATGTGGGGGTAGATACTGGTCCCATTATAGCTCAGAGAACTATAGAAGTTGAAGACCACGATACAGAAGAAACGCTTTCAAACAAGATTTTAGAGCAAGAACACGAGCTCTATATTGAGTGTATTAACCAATTTGCCGAAGGCAGGTTGTCAACTCTAGGACGCCGGGTTTGTATAATTTCCTGATACGACAAAGAAAGTTAAGGCTCAAACAATCAGTATAAGCATGTTTTCATAATTCATAATTAGGTATTCATCTGGCGTTCGCTTTACAAGATCCCTAGAACAGCAAAGCAAAATAACCACCCTAGATTTCCTTATTCAATTGCCTGCAAAAAAGATCGATGGTCTTATGGTTTCGAGATATATGAAAGATAAGATTAGAGAAGATGCGTCAAAGCTGACTGAACACGGAATTAAGCCTTGCCTAGCAACAGTACTCATGGGTGACGACGAAGCGTCAGCTACCTACGTAAGAAATAAACAGTTGGCAGCTAATGATGTTGGCATTTTAACGATCGATAAAAGACTACCAGGTACTGCTTCAGAAGACGAATTAATCAACTTATTAGATGAATTGAATTCTGATAAGTATGTTCATGGCATACTTCTGCAGTTACCGTTACCAAAACACATTAATCAATTTTTAGCGATAAGTAGAATCGATAAAAATAAAGACGTAGATTGCCTGACGCCATATAATGCGGGTCTTCTTTTGACTGGTAACGCAAGGCTTAAACCCTGTACGCCATCAGGAATTATAGAATTGTTAGATTACTACAACATTGATGTAGCCGGAATGGACGTAGTGATTATTAACCGAAGCAACCTGGTCGGTAAACCATTGTATCTGCTTCTTTTGCAACGTGACAGTACTGTGACAATATGTCATTCTAAGTCAAGAAATATCAATGAAAAATTAATTAGAGCCGACTGTATAATTACTGCTATCGGAGATCGCAATAGGTTTCTCCTTAAAGGTGACATGGTTAAACAGGGCGTAGTTGTAATAGACGTAGGCATAAACCGGATTAAGGGAAAGCTCTATGGAGATGTGGACTTTGATTCTGTGTATGACAAGGCTTCCTATATTACTCCCGTACCTGGTGGTGTGGGCCCAATGACGGTAACAATGTTATTGAAAAATACTCTGACTGCTGCTGATACTAACAAATAGTACACAAGTGTCACTATGTCTGATTCGTGTCAGAAAAATAAGCACAGAATAAGAAGGGACCTTCTCGAGCTGAGGGAATTATTGGATGCAAATAAAGCTCGCGACAATAGCATTAGGATTCAGGATCGATTAACGGCTATGCAGGAGTACCAAAGTGGAAAGATTATAGGAAGTTATGCTCCGATAGGAATGGAAGTAGAAACCTGGAAGATAATGCATCATGCATTAGCTAACAAGAAGACTCTGGGATTACCCAAGATTGAAGAAAATGGTAGTCTGTCTTTTTATGCAATTGAAGAAACAGATCTCAACGATAATCTTGTTGAAAGCTCTCGTTTCAAACTGAAAGAGCCCAAGGCATTAGAAGAAAGACTAATTGAAAAGCTCGACCTTCTGATCATACCAGGCATCGCTTTTGATACGCACGGATACCGGGTCGGACATGGATTCGGATATTATGACAGATACATGGCACAAAAGACCTACACCAAGTCAGTTGGGCTTGCCTATGATTTTCAGATCTTAGACTATAATGTGCCTAGATTCTCTTATGATCGAAAATTAGACATCTTAGTCACTGAAAATCGGACTGTATACTGTTAGAGTTTAATACCTTATGTCCAATGTCATTCCTGTAATATTCCTCATTATCCCCCCAATGGATATTTCTTACTGTCGAATAAGCCCGACCAATTGCTGTTTTCATATCGGTACCCAGAGCAGTGATCGAAAGCACTCGCCCACCGGTTGTAATAATTCTATCCTGAGGATCCCTGGCAGTACCTGAATGGAATATGTAAACACTCTTTCCAAAAGAGGAGTTTAATCCACGAACTACCTTACCTCCTTCATATTTCCCGGGATAACCTTTCGAAGCCATAACTACGCACACTGCACAGTCTTTTTTCCACCTTATCTGAGCCATGGAGGCAAGTCTCCCTTCTACTGTAGCTTCTAGATATTCTACGAGATCTGAATCCATTCTTGTCAAAATTGATTGACATTCAGGATCACCCAACCTTACATTGAACTCAAGTACGTATGGATCATTCGTAATATGTTCGATCATCAGACCAGCGTACAGAAATCCCTTAAATGATAGGCCTGATTTCTTTAACGCGTTTAGTGTGGGTTCCATAATCGTCTTCATGATTTTATAATTCATTTGTTCATCGATGATCGGTACGGGTGAATAGGCTCCCATGCCTCCCGTATTTGGTCCGTTATCCCCATCCTCCACTTTCTTGTGGTCCTGACTTGAATCCAACGGGACCATTGAATGTCCGTCGCATAGAGCTATAAAGGAAACTTCATTTCCGTACAATCTTTTTTCTATGACTATACTGGTACCCTGGCTTCCAAACTCCTTATATTTCAATATTTTGTCTATTGTTCTAATTGCTTCAGGGAGATCATGACAAACTATGACACCCTTACCCTGCGCCAGACCGTCCACTTTTATCACTGGAGGTTCTGACAAGGAGGTGACGAAACGTTTTGCCTCATCAGCATCGGAAAAAACAGAAAAGGGGGCTGTAGGAATACTATATTTCTTCATAAATTTCTTTGCAAATACTTTACTTGATTCTAATCGAGCTGTATTTTTATTTGGTCCCAAAATTGGTAACCCTTCTCTTACGAATGAATCTACTATCCCTAGTGACAGAGGTTTTTCAGGACCAACTATCGTGAAGCAAGAGTTATCCTTCGCAAAATTACATAGTTTTTCGAAATCATCAGAAGATATTGAGACGTTCATTCCTGTTCCGCCATTTCCCGGGGCGAAGAACACTTTATTCACCTTAGTACTCTGTGAGATCTTCCAACCAAGACAATGCTCTCGCCCACCTGCCCCGACAACCAGTATATTCCGGTACTCAGCCATTTCTATACTATCAAATTGGCAGATCCCTACAAAAACTTAACTTCTGATTTTCAACTAGCTTTTCAGGTAATGATCGAACTTTCAGTTCGATTGTTTGTTTAGTTTTGAGTAGCAATCAGCGATTATAGATGAGATGAAGTCATGATATTCTTCATCATGGAAATAGATCTGTTCAAAGTTCTTATTGATTACATTCTTGTGAGCAGAACTAAGATGATAACATAATCCCTTGCCTGAAAGAGTTCGAAAATAATAATTGTTGCACGTACAGTAGTTTAAATGTGGATCAAGCCAGTACTCGTAATTGTTACCAATCATGGTCCATATGATTCTACCACTTGGCAAAAACGAATGACACTTTAAATACAATGGTCCTGAATCTATTGCTTATCACCTATATTTAATTAAAATTATTTAACTGAGTAGTTGCCACATATTGAAAAATATTCAAATTCTGAATCAATTTTATGCGAGTTATTGTTTCCGGAAAGAACAAACATATTCGTTCAAATCTCACCTATATTCTTTTTATCGACAATGTCTGACCGGTGGGTAGTGTGAATAGAGGATCAAGATTGTCAAGGACTCTCCCAACTGGATTCATCATAATTCCGGATATATCTTGAAGGACCACACACAGCGAGCCGTTTGACGTCATGTAGCCGATATCACCTTTGTTAAATATGGTTCTTTGCTTCTCGGCTCCCATGTCTAAGCCAGTTTCAAAATATACTAATTTGGTTCCGAGATAGTGTAGCCTGCCAGAAATAGGTATTGAGCGAAGTATAGTAGAAACTGTTAACGGAGACAAATGGCGTACCAATTCACACTTGATTATTCCGTTACCCACAACTTCCATGATAATTGGAATCCTAGAGACAGAACTGTTTCCAGCCAAATTCATCGGAAGTAATCTCATCAGCAAACTATATAATTTAATGGTAACCAAGATATTTTTCACAATCCCGACCAATTCTTGCTCCTTTGTGAATCCTAGATCCGGGGGAGAAGAGTACCTGATGATAGTACTACCGTGTGCGTACTTCCCAAAATAAGCTCATAAATTGGGTCCGAAGGAAAGACTATGAACGTATTTAACATTTCTAAGACGCTGTTTGGCTGGCAGTGATGATCGCCAAATCTGCATCAGGGAGAATTGGGTATGAAACAGACAGACATGATAACAAAAACAGATTTTTGTGCCAAGATTTATAGCTCGAATAAACGGTTATTATTGAATTTAAATATTCTAACTTATGTATTGGTTGAAGGTACACCAATAGTCTAGCGTTCCCATTTATAGTATACGTTCAATTGAATTTAGATCTCGAGGGACATGTACCAAATCTAAGCTCTAACGAATTTTACCCCTAATTCCAAGGTTATTTCAATTGTGCTTGTTTGCTAGGTATAAATAAATTTGTGCTCTTTTGGTAGAGGCTAACTGGCAAACGAGCAGAAAATCTTTATACCTGCCTATGATATTATATTAGTAAGAACCTAGAGTATTGTGCAGTACAAGTATATAGATTTAGTAGATATAGCAACATTTAATTAGATATCCATCTGCTTTTGGATTTGTTCTTGGTTTTAAAGCGTTCTTCGACAGAGAAGTTATCGAAAAAGTCCTCTTCAACCCGCGAAAAGTCACCCAAGAAGCAACCAAAACAGAGAGAAAAAACCAAAAAAAATCTAAAAGAAAAGGCAAAGCCTACAGAAAAGAAGAAACTTCAACAGGAAGAAACTATTCAATCTAACAAAAGTACGAGACCAGTAGACGAAGTAGTTGTCTATCCAGAAATAAACTTTCAAATACGAGAATTAGTAGCTGATGGTAATCAAGTATTGATAGGTCCGCCCAGATTGACACGTTTTGAAAGGGCTAGAATAACGGGCGCAAGATCATTACAACTCTCACTAGGTGCACCTTCACTAATTGCCTGGACAAATGAAATAAGAGACACGATCTCTCTTGCAACAGCAGAGCTGGATGCCAGGATATTACCTATATCAATCCGACGCGTTTTGCCCAATGGCCTGTACCAAGACATTCCCATTGACTGGATGAAATGACTCCGAATTAGATGCCTGAGCCCTATTCTATATGCTATTGATCTGGCGGCCTGTTCTGGTGGATGACCGAGAAGTTTGTGCATTACCATCCGATGAGGATATGTCAGAGAACCGAGGAAGTGGATCAAGATGCGTTATGATAATCAAGGCAAAATGAGTTCGAGTAAAATATTCAAACCGGAGAATTCATTCGTTGGATAGCCCTTCAATTAATAAGATTGTTTGATATGTAGCAAGACTTAAATTTCGAACTTTTTCAATTTTGAGAGGGTCAAAATTCCGACTATCCAAGCGACTCATGTAGGGTACAAAGCCCAGCTCATGTTGGAAGATGGTACCACTTACGCAGGTTTTGGTTTTGGTTATCCAAAAATTGTAGGTGGTGAAGTAGTTTTTAACACAGGTATGGTCGGATATACTGAAACTCTTACTGACCCATCATACAAAGGTCAGATTCTGTGTATGACTTATCCACTGATAGGCAATTATGGTGTTCCGAGTTGGGATGATTTGGATGAATTTGGTCTTCCAAGGTACTTTGAGTCAGAGAAGATCCAAGTTAATGGCATAATTGTTAATGAACTTTCATCTGTTGCGAGTCATTGGGATTGTGAACGTACTCTGGATCAATGGCTATACGATGAAAAGATATCCGGAATCAGTGGGATTGACACACGTGATCTCACAAAACGGTTGAGAGTTGATGGAGTAATGAGGGGAGCGTTATGCGTATCTACTGACAAAATCGGTAATGACGAATTATCAAGAGCTATGTGTGAAACTAAATATGATGGTTTTAATTTCATGCCTGAAGTATCGGTCTCGGAGACGAAGGAATACGGAACCCATTCCTTACCACCTGTAGTATTGATCGATACTGGAGTAAAGTATAGCATAATCCGTAACATAATCAGAATAGGATTCAGAGTTATCTGCGTTCCTTGGGATACCCCCACCATGGACATCTTGTCATATAGTCCCATGGGGGTAGTTATTAGCAACGGTCCTGGAGATCCCAAAATGTGTAAGGCAACAATAAAGACTACTAATGATTTGATTAATTTATCTGTGCCAACTTTGGGAATATGCCTTGGGAACCAGATAATTGCATTGGCCGGAGGGGGAGATACACAAAAATTAAAATTTGGACACAGAGGTCAAAACAAGGCATGTACCGAAGTTGGAACTAACAGGACTTTCATTACAAGCCAGAATCATGGATATGGCATAGAGCCTGAAAGCCTTCATGGAACTGAATTTGATATATGGTACTTGAATACTGATGATAAGACTATCGAAGGGGTGATGCATAGATCAAAGCCAATAATAGCAGTACAATTTCATCCCGAAGCTTCTCCGGGTCCCTATGACTGCCTGTTTGTTTTTGAAAAGTTCAAAGAGATGATTTTGAATGATAATATTGGTTACAAGAGGCAAACAAATGAAAATCTGACAACATCCGCGGGGACAGGAAATAAAGAAAAAAAGATAGGAGGGAGGAAGGGAGTTTCCGAGAAATGAATCCATAAAGAAAGCGGTAGTGCTTGGCAGCGGTGCAATAAAGATCGGAGAAGCCGGCGAAAGTCAGAATCAGTATTAATGGTTCTGGCCGCTAGTTTGATTACTCCGGGTCTCAGTGCCTTAAGGCATTATCTGAAGAAGGCATCAATAGCATACTAATAAATCCTAATATAGCGACAATACAAACTGACACTAGATTTGCCGATAAGGTGTTTTTGTTACCTGTTACTAGAAGCTATGTTGAAAAAATAATAGAACAGGAGAGGCCTGACTCAATAATCTTAAGCTTTGGTGGTCAAACTGCTCTAAATTGTGGGGTAACACTATATGATGAAGGAGTGTTGAATAAATACGGTATAAAGGTTTTAGGCACTCCAATTACTGGAATAAAGATCACAGAAAATAGGCAGGAATTTAAAAATGCGATGATCGCTAGTATGGTACCAGTTTTAGATAGTGCGCCAGCACATAATATGGAAGAAGCAATTGTAATCGCCAATAATATAGGATATCCTGTCATCATAAGAGTCGCATACACGCTGGGAGGCAAAGGCGGGGGAGTTGCGCACAACGAATACGAGCTGCAGGAGATAGTCCAAAGAGGATTACCACTAAGCATAGTGCATCAAGTACTCGTAGAAAGATATGTTGGAAGTTGGAAACAGATTGAATATGAAATGATGCAAGATTCTACAGGAAATACAATTGCAGTTTGCAACATGGAAAACGTTCTTGGTATGCGCGTACACACCGGTGACAATATTGTGGTTGCGCCTTCTCAGACACTCAATAACGAAGAATATCACAAACTTCGCTCTGCAGCAATCAGAGCCGTCCGACATTGCAATATACTTGGGGAGTGTAATATGCAGTTTGGCTTAGATCCCGCTTCTGGAGACTATTGTGCGATAGAGATAAACGCCAGACTTTCTAGATCTTCTGCTTTGGCCAGCAAGGCAACTGGATATCCCCTAGCCTATATGGCTGCAAAGATATGTCTTGGATATTCTCTTACTGAGCTTGTAAATAGCATAACCAAAACTACCACAGCGTGTTTTGAGCCATCCTTAGATTATATTGTTTTAAAAATGCCAAGATGGGATTTTAGAAAGTTTGAGCTTGTGAGTAGGAAACTTGGAACCAGCATGAAGTCGGTAGGAGAAGTAATGGCAATTGGTAGATCCTTTGAAGAAGCGGTGCAAAAAGCAATCCGTATGACTGATACGGGAAAACACGGCTTGGTTTGTAATGATGAACCTGAAATAGAAGAAAATTTGGAAATAGTAGAACAGGGATTATTACATCCTGACGACGAAGTATTACTTACCGTTGTAAAGGCAATTAAGTTGGGAATATCAATAAACACAATATATAGGCTATCAGCAATAGATCCTTGGTTTTTAACAAGAATAAAGAATGTTATAGAATTAGAGAAAAAATTGCGAGATTCTGATTTAAGTGAGAATCTCTTAAAAGACGCTAAACGGTATGGTTTTTCCGATCTTCAGATTGGAAAATGTGCTGGTTTGAACGAAATGAATGTTAGGAAGCTTCGCCAAAAATTTGGAATAGTACCTGTTGTGAAGCAGGTTGATACATTGGCAGCTGAATGGCCAGCAAAGACCAATTATCTTTATCTAACGTATGGAGGAGAAAAAAACGACATATTATATGATAAAAATAATCGAGGAGTAGTAGTATTAGGTGCCGGACCATACAGAATTGGAAGTAGCGTTGAATTTGATTGGAGTACAGTTAATATGGTATGGAGCCTCAAGGAGAATGGGATCGAGTCTGTATCAGTAATAAATTGCAATCCAGAAACTGTCTCGACTGATTATGATATCTCAGATAGATTATATTTTGAAGAGTTGACTCTTGAGAGAGTTCTTGATATCTTTGAAAAGGAACAGGCATCGGGCATTGTGACTTGTGTTGGAGGACAAGTAGCTAATAACTTAGTACCAAAGCTAGGCAAACTTGGGATTCCAATTTTAGGTACTGATAGTTTGAACATAGACATGGCAGAAGACAGGGAAAAGTTCGGAAAATTGCTGGATTCTTTAAGTATTAAGCAGCCGTCATGGAAAAAATTTACGAACATGCCTGAAGCAATAACATTTTGCCATAAGGCAGGCTATCCAATATTGGTTAGACCCTCATACGTATTGAGTGGTGCAGCCATGAGAGTAGTCTGGGGAGAGGAACAACTTGAACGATTTTTGAATGATGCAGTTCACTTAAGCCCTGAATATCCAATAGTAATTACCAAGTTCTTACAAGAAGCGTCAGAAGTTGAAGTAGATGCAGTGTCTAACGGAGAGGAAGTTATTATTGGCTCTTTAGTAGAACACATCGATAACGCAGGAATTCATTCTGGGGATGCAATGATGTGCATTCCGCCATGGCGTCTGAACAGAAAGACAATGAACACTATTGTAGAATATACCAAAATGATAGCGATATCATTAAAGGTTAAGGGACCGTTAAATATACAATATCTGGTAAAGGATGATCAGGTCTATGTAATTGAAGCCAACATACGAGCATCCCGCTCAATGCCTTTTGTATCCAAAATCGTAGGGATCAATATTATATCACTTGCTGCTAAAGCCATCCTAGAGAAACCTTTGCCAAAAGAGGCAGGTAATTTATGGTTACGAGTCCCTGGTTTTGGAATTAAGGTTCCTCAATTCTCATTCATGCAGTTAGAAGGCGCTGACGTTGTCCTTGGAGTAGAAATGCAATCTACTGGAGAGGTCGCTTGCTTTGGGGAGAGTTTTTACGATGCGTTATCTAAGGCCTATGAAGCTGCAGGATATTCACTCCCTCTCTCGGGTTCCGCGTTGATTACGGTAGGGGGTCAACGATATAAAGAAAAGTTATTACCACTCATCTCACTCGCAAATTCCATGGGATTCAAGATTCTTGCAACTGAACACACCGCCGAATTTATAAAAAATAATAGCACAGCAAATGTTGAAGAAGTTTATAAAATAAGCGAACCTTCAAGAAAACCGAATATTGCAGACCTCCTTTATAATCACGATATCGATTTTATCATAAACATTCCATCTACATCAACTATTGAAAAATATGTAGGGATGTTATACGATGAATACCAAATTAGGAGAAAAGCCGTAGAAATGGGCATTCCAGTCCTAACAACAGTTGAAGCAGCAACATCATTCGTAGAGAGCCTAAGATGGCGGATGAAGTTTAAACCAACAATCAATTCCCTATCTGGCTACGTCGAGTTTTAAGAAATTTTGTTATATCAGAAGAGGGTCTCCAGAAGATCTTCGTTTCCAAGTATAGCACCATCCATGGACAGTATCAGACATCTTTCTACGCCGTTCTTTTTGATTATGCGATCTACTAAGGGGGAGATTTGGCCTTGTCTACTAACTTTTGACTGATTGACAATAAATCTATTATAAGATGGCATTATTATAACATCAATCGATCCTTTCTTACTAGGAAATATAACATCCGTTCTAACCCTAAGAAACACCCATACCTTCTGGCCATTCATAACACTATCAGATTTGAAGAATACTGGATGGACATGTCCCAGAATAATTTTTTTGACGTTTGAAGTCAGTGATGAAGGCATTGTATGACCGTGAATGAGCAGGGTATCATCGATTGTCATTCCTGTAACTCCTATCGTACTTATTGATTCAGGTAGGAGTAACCTGATTTTACTGTCATGGTTACCAGGAACAAAATAAACTTGACATATCTGTGAGAGGGACTGCAAGAATTGAGGAACTACTTTCCAATCTCCCTTATTGATTCCTGATACACTGTTTTTTATATCACCCAACAGAACAATTGAATCGGCTCTACAAGATATCACAATTTTTTCGAGTTCCTTTTCGGTCTCCTCCGCGATCTGATACCAATCTATAGATACGTTCTCGGATTGGAACCAATGAGCAAAACCGATGTGCAAGTCTGAAACTATTAGTATCGATTGATTCTGGCCTTCCAGCTTTGTATGCATTAAAAGTGCGGGGTGTCTCGGTACTATCCTAAGCTCGGCCATTTCTCATTCCCTAGGTGAAATATAAAAATATCCAAGATCCAACAGGTATTTCAAACTCTCGTCTACAATCTTTGAATTCAATCTCAGGGTTTTAAATATTGTCCCTAAGAATGCCGTATGTGCTGTATCCAATTTTAAAAAATTACAACGTGATCCTTATAGCATCGATTTCTACTATATAATCATGATAAGATCCTGACTATGAATTTCAACCTGAAGTGGAGTACTTTTTTTATTATAGGCTTGTGGTACAATGAAATTTAACTTGATTCTGTCTACATCTCGGAATAGAGAAAGTGACGCAGTCAACGAATTTATAAAATTAATTCAGGAAAATCTAGAAGAAAGTCCACTAGTTGAAATAAGCGACATTCGAGGAATAATTCTTGCGTTGAGCGAAACTGATCCTTTAGAGGTAATAGATCTCTTCAAAAACATGGTCACAGAAGAACCGTGGCATTTCAGATATCTTCTTAGAGTTATTCCAGTACAAATGGTTTGTTCTACTAACTTGACTGAAATTGTAGTTGGTTCTTGCAACTTATTTAAGAAGGTGTCTGAAGTATCATCATTCAAAATTCTGGTTGAAAAGCGATTCTGTAGCATCAAATCTCGAGAGGTAGTTTCAGCTATCGCAAGCAGAATAACAAACAAGGTGGATCTGGACTGTCCCGATTGGATTGTACTCGTAGAGATCTTGGGCAACAAGACAGGAATATCAGTCTTGAGACCCGAACATCTATTGAGCATCGTAAAGCAAAAGATTGACGGCCACCGAAATAAATGACATCCATGGGAGATGTTAACTGTGCTATGTTAACTGTGCTATATGAAACATATTGTTGGTAGGGGTTTCATTTAAACCAAAAAAATTAGTTCGACAATCTGCTGACCAAAAGTTTTTTTATTTTTTACACTCTAGTTTTGCTCGTCCAATGACAGTTCCAGCACCTTGAAATCAGTCAGCTCGATACTCGAATTGTCAGAATATGATCAAATCGAATCGAGATATCGCATTGCTCCCATGAAAATTGCCGATATCAGCTCTGGAGTATTCTCAGATCCAATTAACAAAAATTAGCTACATTTCTTAGTGATCATTTTGATTGAAACTTTACCAGAGCTGCTTTTTCCACGAGGTAATTTTCAAAAAATAGTCTATCCATTTTTCTAGGGGTGATCCCAAATTCACTACACAACCTTGCCATCTTGTTCTTTCCTGTCCTTAGGACTGAAGCATGTTTCTCGTCATAGTAACCTTTAATGTTTTTTTTTATCTTCAGGAGCGAATGCAAGTCCTCTGACATCAAAATGAAGCATGCTGCCCTATCGTTTTTTAATCCGCCAACCTCTATAGCCTTTGAAATTTGACTAGTACAACACAACCTCATTAGGAAATCCGTTTCCATCGTTTTTGATATCTTTATTCCTCGCTTCCACAATTCAACTGTCAATTGTAGTACCCTTATCAGATGATTTACTCCAAATACAACACTAGCATCCATGCCTTGAACTAAGACATCAGGAGAAAATGCTCTGAATTTGGTAATTAATTGACGTATATTTTCACTTCCGAGATCGGTTATTTCCATAATTGCAACATAAAAAGATCCTATTCGATATAAAGATCGGTCTTCTGTAGGGGTATTATTTTCTAGCAAAGTATGTCCTTTCTTATAATTCAAATCAATATCTATTACACTCAAAGTGTTTGTGGTTTCACTAACCACCATGCACTAAACTAGCAATAGTGACAGTATCGCCTGATTTTATTGTTGATTCTCCCTTTGGGAACAAAGATGATTCGATGCCATTGATGGCTATTAAAAAATTCTTTTCATCAATAAGGTCGGGCTCAATTGCATGGTCACGTAAATATGACATTATGTATGAGATTGATGCATTAGGCTCATCAACATAAAGTGTGTTCATATTCACAGTTTTCCGAACTGGACCAAGAAGTTTCACTATTATCAATGTATCCTCATATTGTTATTCTGTTTCCGATGATAATGATTCTGGGGACTCTCCTTGTGATTCCACATTTTCCTCACTGGATTTAGATTGCTTATGAAGGTGAGAGGCGATATACCCTGCAACCTGATTTCTTAACTCTTTAGATCTTACCATCGCTAGCTCCACAATAGTCTTCTTATTCTGTTCAAAATTGGTTCCAAACCTATCAGGATATTTATTCATAAGGTCTGTAGAAATCCTTCTCACACGATGCATCGACATTAATCAGATCACAAGCTTATTTTATACTTATTCATTCAGGAAAGATCCAGGGCGAATTCTGGTTTCATTTCAAGAGATAATAAATATATCCAATTATCCATTGAAGAACACACGAGAATTTGTTGCTACCAAACTCATCGATTCTTCAAAAGTCATTTTAAGTTCACGAGATATAATATTTAGCATAGTGATGAGCATATTTGTCGGTAGTGATGTAACATTTTTGAAGCAGCTAGAATATCTTACGGGCCCATCAGTTTCGGTCAAAATCCTATCTCTGTCAGCTAAACCAAGAAGTTTTTTCTTGTTTTGAGAGTAGGCAATGAGCGGACCGTATGAGACATATAGACCCATATCCATTGATCTTTGTAACTGCTTCTCTGTACCGTCAAACCAGTGGAGACATGCAACGAGGTGATTGTAAGATGGAAGGAGATTAAGGATGTCATCCAAGGTTCCTCTAGAGTGAATAGAAACAGGTTTGTCAATTTCTTCCGCTATGTTCAGCATTTTCTGAAAAATATCTACTTGTTTTGAGTAGATGTAGTCTTTAGTTGTATCATATGAGTGATCCAGTCCAATTTCCCCTATCCCGTCGATAAAGTTTCGATTTTGCGAAACGAGTTCTTCAAATTCAGAATACACTTGGATGTGGGCACATTCAGGATGGATCCCTACAAAATTAAATACTACATCTCGATTTGCATATCTAAACAAGTCTATGGCTCTCCTTGATGTTGATATGTCCATGGTCACGGAACATGCTTTGATACGCAGTCCCCTCATTGATGTTAGAATATGTGTTAAAAAATTCGCATACTGTTCATCCACCAAGTGAATATGCGAGTCATAAAACAATGGATCCAAAAGTCATAATTCCTATTTCAAGTCCTACCTCAGATCTGCTAATAATTCTATACCAAATCCTCTCTCGATACCGACACTATCTCGATCCTTCTCTTATCCTTAGACACCCAATTCACTCGTATTAACCCGAATATCTCCAAATCAAGTAAAATTTTGTTTATGTCGGCCTCCGTAATTTGTATCCCTTCCTTCTCCAAGTTGTTCATCAGATCAGAATCTGTAAGAGTGTTTGTCTCCCTAATCTTCTCTAAAATAAGGTTTCGTAAAGGATACTTCAATTTCAAATCGCCTATCACAAGTTCCTAACCTATTTACCTTGTCGCCTCATTTAAAATCATATGTATGTCTATAAATACCAAACTCAACACATGCCTTGAGTAATTCCTCTGCCCTCGTAAATCTGAGAGATCTTGACTTCTGAATCTAGCCTAATTGGCAGTCCTTATGTTATGAACTGAAAGTATCTTAAAATTCTGGCAAAAGTTGAAATGTCGAGCAAGCAGATCAAGGTTAATATTTCAAACACTACAAATAGTTTGCTTGGCATGAAAGGATTTGAAAAACGGCTTCCCCGAAGTGCTCGCAGAACCAGAAAACCACTACAAACCGACTGGATTAAGTTTTCAAGGAAGCCCACATGGCTGAAATGCACTTATGAAAAATGTCTTCATGAATGGATTTATAAGGGCGTTGGAAATTGGGCCGAATGTCCTATATGTCATAACAGTATGAAAGTTTCAGCTGGAAAAAGGCATTATGGAAAATAACTAGATTAAAGAAGCAAGATAAATGTCATCTTTAAAGTCTGATAATAATGAAACGAGTTTTCCCGATATTCTAGCCGAATTTTTCGGCATGATTTTTCTCTGGACAAGTTGAGAGAGGGTTACCTATATGAAAGTTCATTAAATTCTGGATTGACAATTTCTTCAGAGGCTTATCATAATCCGCTCTCTATCGTCCAAGCTGAGGTGGAATATCTGCAATTCGCAACAATTGAATTTAAAACTGTCGAAAAAGCGCTATCTGTTTGCGATGACAAAATTGACAATAAGATTTTTTAATAATTTTAGGCAAAATATCGCATTGACAAAACGTGAATTCACCATTCAAGTAGAGGATGACAAGATACAGACTTTCGGACACTTACACAAAAACGTTGCCCTAAAGTATCTGATGAAACGAAGAAGATCGATCTTAATGACCAAGGACAAGGAAAAAGTTGAGAAGCTCTTCACAGATCTTCCGAGGAGTATAAGCGTAGTAGGAAAAAACGTTACCCACAGATATGCCGTCAACTGGGAAAGAGAGGGAATAACAGACTTTGAGGGGTCTCGATTTGTGTTCACATTAGAGGAAATTTCTGTACCCTTTATTTCGGTGCCTGCATAGTATGACTAGGTTCAACTCCAGTTATTCATAAGTATATTTAGATTTAGAATATCATACTTTGTAGCATACTGACTGATGAGAACAAGTTTTCATTCCCATTATGGTATACTAAATGCGCATACGTAAAAGAATTGCAGTTCTCAACTTATCATTTTTAGCCACCTGCCGCTTCAGCACCTAGATGACCCCATAATCCTTCCTGGTATGTATCTATCAGATGGTTTATGACATCGTCATAATCCAAATCCTTTTTCTTGCAATCCATCAATTCAATTCTTACGGACGATAATCGCTTATAGGTTATATCATCTAAGTCAATACTCTTCATGTACGACTTCTTTAAATGTAATTTCTATTAAATAATTTGTCTTGCGAAAAATAATCTGTGCTATAACATTTTGTAATTTTTGATACATTCGATAATTTTATTACAGAATTCGAAAAATTTATTACGATTTGAGTTCACCAAAATTTTGTGTACATAGACACCATCTCAGTCCCCCATGCCGTAAAACAGGTAATAGGATCTAATGGTTTGTTTTTTCAAGCACTAAGAACAGGCATAGTGAATTACACGGCACTAGCTCAAAAAATAAAACCTGACGTCGAAAAATTAACTAAAACCAACGTTAACTTGAATACTTTGGTTGTTGCCATAAAGAGATTTGCAGACGCCTTGGAAGAGAACGAGAGAAGATTGTCAGTCCCTACCATTGATGGAATTAGAATGTCTTTGACTGGAAGTATTATAGATCTAGATTTCAGAACTGCTTCTCATGCGATATCTGAAGCCCTTGACGAGCTTATCGAATCTGACAAAGGATATAGCATGTTCAGAACAAATAAACAAGTTCGAGTTTTTATAGAGGACCTCGATGAGGTTCGTACGATTTTTGCTCCCACTAAAAGTTTTGAAGGCATAATCAGAGAAGGCTTATCGAAAATCACTATTAATATCCCTGCAGAGATACAGAATACGTATAGCATCCTGTCGACAGTATCCTATATCCTTTCCAGCAGTCAAATCCCATTGTATAACGCTTTCTTTTCGCATGATGAAATTATTCTGATATTGAATGTCAATGACGCCGCTAAAGCCTACGAGATAATCAGAGAAGAGTTAGCCGGTATACGGGACTGACTCGGGGTAATACTAATGTATACAATAATTACAGATATGACATATTGTGATTTCTTTTTTTATTAGATACTAAAGTAGTGAGACGGTTATCGATTCACCTGTAATATGGAACTGCTACCTTCTCTCCCGGTTTCCCCTCTCTTTGAGTCTTTATTTTCTTTACACTCTCTTCAAAATGACGCATCATTACATGTGCCTCCGAGACGTGCTTCGCTGCTTCTTCCGGTGTGGGATATTTTGCCAAGTATTCATGCAACACAAGAGAAACAGCGGTGTTCGCGACAGAACTTGCATCGGCTCCGCTGAATCCTTCAGTAAGTTCTGCAACCCGTACCAAATTTACATCCGGACCTAACGGCTTATCTTTTGAGTGTATTTCCAAAATCTTTTGTCGTGCAAGCTTGTCTGGCATCGGAACAAATACTATCTTATCAAACCTACCAGGCCTCAAAAGAGCGGGGTCTATTATATCTGCCCTATTTGTCGCTGCTAAAACAACTACACCAGAAAGAGCCTGGATTCCGTCAAGTTCAGTGAGTAATTGGGATACTACCCTTTCAGTAACCATACTATCTCCACCCATTCCTCTAGTAGGAGCTACCGAATCAATTTCATCAAAAAATACTACACAAGGAGCCGCCTGCCTTGCCCTCCTGAATATTTCCCTTATGCCCCGTTCAGATTCTCCCACCCACTTGCTTAAAAGTTCAGGACCTCTTACACTTATGAAATTTGCCTCCGATTCTGTGGCAACGGCCTTTGCAAGGAGTGTTTTACCTGTACCGGAGGGTCCGTGCATTAATAGTCCTTTAGGCATGGAATGACCCAACTTAGTGTACAGCTCAGGATATCTTAGTGGCCATTCCACAGCCTCTTGCAATTCACGTTTTACCTCTTCCAGTCCCCCTATAGAAGACCAAGGAACATCTGGAGATTCCAGATAAACTTCTCTCATAGCTGATGGCATGACTTCCTTCACAGCGTTTTCGAAATCTGCCATAGTTACTATTAGTTTATTTAATACCTCTGGAGAAAGCTTCTCATCCTCTAGGTTCAGTTCTGGCAATAATCGTCTTAAACATTTCATGGCTGCTTCCTTACACAAATATTCCAAATCAGCTCCAACAAATCCGTGTGTAACTGCGGCCACTCGATCTTGTTCAACATCCGTATCAAGAGGCATATTTCTAGTGTGGATTTGGAGTATCTCTAATCGTCCTCGCTTGTCGGGCACCTTTATTTCTATTTCCCTATCAAATCTCCCGGGTCTACGTAATGCGGGATCTATTGCATTTGGTCTGTTAGTGGCTGCAATGACAATTACTTTGCCTCTGGCTTCTAGCCCATCCATTAGTGACAAAAGTTGTGAAACTACTCTTCTTTCTACTTCTCCCGTAACCTCTTCTCTTTTTGGAGCGATAGAATCAATTTCATCTATAAATATGATTGATGGAGCTTTCTCCTTTGCCTCTTTAAAGATTTCTCTGAGGCGTGCTTCGGATTCACCATAAAATTTGCTCATTATTTCTGGCCCTGAGATACTTATGAAATGAGCGTTGCTTTCGTTAGCTACTGCCTTTGCTAACAACGTCTTCCCAGTCCCAGGTGGACCGTACAACAATACACCTTTTGGAGCCTCGATCCCTAGCTTCTCGAATATTTCAGGATGTCTTAGTGGTAGCTCGATCATTTCGCGAACCTTTTGAATTTCTTCTTTTAGGCCACCAATATCTTCATACGTAACCTGGGGAACTCCTCTAAGAGTTTCACCTTTCTCAGCAATGTGAAATATAGTTTTTTGAGTTACCAACACTGCGTCAGAAGCTGGTGTAACTCCAATTACTTGGAACGTAAGTCTTCCTCCAAAATAAGGTACCATTACATTGTCACCTTTTATCAGAGGGACACTCTCAAGTGCGTCTGCAAGGTATCTTTCATCTATAGGTGGAATGGCTTCCAATGGAGCGACTATTACTTTCTCTGCAGGTACAGCTTTAATTTTTTTAACAATTACTGTATCGCCTATCGCAACTCCGGCATTATTTCTAACCAAACCGTCTACTCTAACAATCCCTTTTCCTTCATCAGATGGATATAATGGTAAACATTTCGCAACTGTTCTTCGTTTACCCCTAATTTCAATTACGTCGCCTGTAGACGCACTCAAAGAATCCATAGAATCATAATCAATGCGTGCAACGCCGCGGCCCACATCACGAGTGTAAGCTTCGAGTACCTTCAGTGATAGAGTATTCTGACTCACAATATCACTTACGACTTTACTTATCTTTATACCTTTGTTAGAATAATAATAGCAAGAAAAGGGAGTGAAATCTTCTCAATTTACTATTAAAGTGCGCTGCTTCTTTCAGATCCTAGAATTAATATTCAATGTACTTAATTCATCACTTCCATTGAGGTTATAGAGTTTCTCAATATCCCAATAATAAAAAATCTTTATCAAAAGCTTAAAATCACCACACCTCTTTAAAATCGAATGAAGGACTTTGGGAAAAAGAACTCTAGTACGAAGAAGAGGACGAGGAGGAAAACAATTTAGAGCCGTTATAGTAGGAAAGATTTCACCGTCTAAATATCCCAATTTCAAGTTTCCCGAAAAGCATCTTGGATCTGTTGTAGATATCGTTCATGAGAGAGGAAGGGATGCCCCCCTGGCAAAGGTACGTTTCGATAACAGAACTGTTAGTTATGTTCCTGCCACCGACGGGATTGCAGTAGGTAATAACATCCAAATTGGATATGATATTCCAGCTGCACACAACAATATCTTGGCTTTGGAATCGATACCTGATGGAACTTTAATTTGCAATATGGAAAAAAATATTGGAGATGGTGGTAAGCTAGTAAAGGCTTCTGGCTCTTCAGCACTGGTTTTTTCGCATTCACCACAAGGTGTTACGGTGAAGCTCCCATCTGGTAAGTTCATTACTCTCAACCCTAATTGTAAGGCGATGGTTGGCGTGGTAGCAGGTGCAGGAAGAAAAGAAAAGCCATTCCTCAAAGCAGGAAATAGAGCGAAATACATGTTGGCAAAAGGAAAATTATACCCGACAGTTAGGGGAATAGCACAGGCTGCAGTGTATCATCCCCATGGTGGCGGAAGACATCAACACATTGGGCATCCGTCTTCAGTTGCAAGAACTACACCTCCTGGAGCAAAAGTGGGCAATATTGCACCTAGAAAGACTGGACGAGCAAGGCTTAAAGTAAGAAGATGAGGGGTTCTGAGAGCTCAATATCATCTAGTACCATTATTGTAGAAACGTATGGATTGCCATAATTCGAGCCTTTGTTATTTCCTCGATAACTAGAATTGGTA
>JALZOS010000371.1 GCA_030913755.1 Thermoproteota archaeon
CAAACACTAGTACGATCCTAAAACTTATGAGGAAGACCCTTCAAGAAAATAACCTAACGAGACTGACAGCACTAAAAAATTTGCAACAACAAGAGCAGGGAGATCCTTTCAAAATCTTGATTGGAACGATATTATCTGCACGTACTAGAGATGAGAATACTACTCGGGTCTTGAAAGATTTATTCGATAAGTTTAGAGACATCGATGGAATATCCAAAGCGGATCTAAAAGATATTAGAGATTCAATTCATAGCATTGGGTTTTATAACATCAAGGCAAAGAGAATAAAACAGGTGGTGCAGTTACTGATTGAGAAGTTTGATGGTAGAGTTCCTTCTAATTTGGAGGAACTGCTGACGTTACCGGGAGTCGGGAGAAAGACTGCAAATTGTGTTCTTGTCTATGCTTTCAACAAGCCGGCCATTCCCGTGGATGTTCATGTGCACAGGATATCAAATAGATTGGGCATAGTGAACACAAGAAAAGCGGAAGAGACCGAATTGCAATTATGTAGTATCATCGATAAAGAAGTGTGGATTGAGATAAATGATACTTTCGTTACTTATGGCCAAAATGTATGTCTTCCAATTAAACCAAAGTGTAATGTATGTCAACTTAAAAAAATGTGTAAATTTTACAAAAGTAATGTTAAGGCTAAGCATCCCTCTTCTTCTTCACTAAAAGAGTAACAAGAATCCCCCCCACTATCACTATCATTACTAGAGGAAGATAGTACAATGCCGAATCGGCAATATTACCAAAAATAATGCTGAATGAAATTTTTCCCCCAATGGTATTAGAAGGATCTTCTGGCCTGTCCTTTCCATATACAGAAATTGAACCTACAACAAAGTCATTAATAGAGAGTCTGTCTATGATAATTCTTTTTCCGTTTGTGATGGTCAAACCCTGATTGTTTGCATGTGCTACAAATATTGGCTGATCCCTTGACCACCCATCGTTATCACGTTCATATATTCTAATGTAACCAGAATCCTTGGTGTTAACTGCCGCCCAGAATCTGGCAGATTCTCCTCCAAACATCCCAAGCTCTATGAATTTTTCGCTTGGAGAAGGTTCTTGGATTTTTACTACTGTTTTCGCGTTACTGTATTGAGAATAAGTTAAGTTATTCTGAATTATCAATTGCCAGTTAGTAGGAATAGGTTTTACAAAGGAATATACTACAGGGAGCTTTCTGTCAGCATTAGAGGCCGAAAAAGAAAGAGTAAAACCTTCACTATTCTTCGTACTTATTATGTCACTGGCTTCCTGAGATTGTATGTAACTTTGAACTGGGGTGATCATCAACGCCTGACTAAATAAACCCATAGCAACAAACATTACCAGAAGTTCTGATTTCAAATCTACCAACATTGTTTATTATTCTAAACACTAGTTATTCCTTTACAAATGGATTATCAGACGAAATTATTAATTGTGATACTTCTGGCCTCATTAGATGTTTTTCAGGAATCTCTCCAGTATTTACCATTTTTCGAATCATAGTACCGCTCAACTCCTCTCTGAATTCACGACCGTGTGGACACGTTTTAACATTTGCGTATGCAATACATTTTCTGCAGTAATAAAACGAGGGGAAGAAAACAGGTTCAATACCCAAATCAGGATAGTTCTTGAATATATCATGTGCAGCGTAAGGCTTGTAATACTCACCTACCCCTGCGTGATCCCTACCAACAATAAAATGAGTGCAGCCGAAGTTCTTGCGCATTATTGCATGATGGATGGCCTCTCGTGGTCCTGCGTATCTCATTTCCGTGTGAAGAGTTGCAAATAAAACCTTTTCCTGCGGATAATAGTTTCGAATCAAAAGATCATAAGACCTTACAATCATTTCATCTGTAAAGTCTCCTGCCTTCTTCTTTCCGATCAAGGGATTAATGAACAGCCCATCATAGATATTGAGTGCTGCCTTTTGCACCATTTCGTGGGCATTATGGGGAACATTCCGTGTCTGAAATCCAACAACAGTATTCCATTTTCTGCGTACGATTTCCTTTCGTGTCTCTAGTGGACTCATCCTAAATTGTCTTATTCCCAATCGGTCCTGAACCGCGAAAATTTCAGTTTTTCCGCTTACAAGAATATCTTTCATTGCAAGTGCCTTCTTCACACCTGGATGGTTCGTATCAACGGTCCCGTACACTGAAGTAGATAGGTGGCCTTTATCGAACCTATAAATATCTTTAACGTGTATTATGCCAAAACTTTCTCCTTCGCAAGTTAAGACTACATCCTTAAAGTCTTTCATACTTCTAGCTGTAGGTTCATCAACATCAAGAACTATGGGTATAGTCCAAGGAGTGCCATCAGCTAATCTTCCTTCCCTTAGAACTTGTTGCAAATCATGCTCGTTCAGAAAACCATCTAGAGGACTAAATATACCGTGGGCAATATTTTCAACTTCAGTACGAATGTCTCTACTTACGTCAAATGTAGTCATTCCCGATAAATCTTTAGCCGTAACAAAATTATTTACCAGTTTCCCACCATGCGGCAGGATTGATCCTTGATTCAATTTACCTTATTTGACCTGTCCGACTTATTTTTCATGGGATCCCAATGTATGCCACATTCCTTATGAGATGATATCTCCCACCACCACCTGCCAGCTCGAAAATCTTCTCCCAACTTCACGGCCCTCGTACAGGGTGCGCATCCTATGCTAGGGTAACCAAGGTCATGTAATTTATTATACGGAATCTTATGATCTTTTATAAATTTCCAAATTTGGTCTGAAGTCCAATCTGCAAGTGGATTCACTTTTACCATGTTTCCATGTGTAGAATCAATTTCGATTTTTTTAATTTCATTTCTGGTGATAGTTTGCTCGCGCCTTAATCCCGTGATCCAACAATCTAGTCCAGTCAGAGCCCTCTTAAGTGGGTCGACCTTTCTTATTTTACAACAAAGCTTTCTATTCTCGATACTCCCATACATCAAATTTATTCCCCTCTTTGTAACCATTTCCTCAACTTGAGGAGCCTCTGGAAAGAATACCTCTATCGTCACACCGTATCTCTTTCGTACATCCTCCATTACGTCGTAAGTCTCTTGATTTAATCTGCCTGTATCAAGTGTGAAAATCCTAGCATGTGCACCGTCGATCTCACAAATTAAGTCAATCAAAACTGCATCTTCGGCACCAAAACTAGACGCCAATGCGACATGTGGCGCATACGATTCCAAGGCCCACCTTATGACATCTTTAGCAGGCTTTGATTCCATTTCTTCAGATATTGAATTTAATTGCTCAAACGATGGTTTAGAACGGTTAACACGGTCAGAACTTAACAGGTCCATCTAGTAAATTTCACACAGTAGATTTATAATTATTTGTTTTTCATGTACACATAGATTACAATAGGTTGAAATTGGGGAGGCACCTCGTTTTATTTATTAAGAAGAACTGTTTTATGCTGACTGACTATAGATAAACGAAAATTAAACAAGTGACAAGATTATGAGTGATGAATTCTGGGATAATTTAGTTCAATACCGCGAACTGGGATTAGACGCACCTCGCTGGATAGCAAGTTCTTCCGATGAGTTGGACTCTCTTGCAATATTTGACTCTTTCACGAAAACAAAGAGATCAAATTATCTCACAGATTATTCTTGGTTTGACGCATTCCCGTATAGTGGAAAAAATCCAGAAATCGTAAGAAGAGTATATGATTTTAAAGACCTTGATAAAGCAAATGTACTAAAAAACAAGCGAATTGTGTCTTTATTTAATGTGCATGCTGATACCCTCTGTGATTCCCTAGCATTATCAAAAATATTGAGCAATTTCTGTGCCAAGATAAATCCAAAATACCGAGTTAAGTGTGTTAGGTTCTCAACAACTTCTCATCGAGAAAGTGAGTTTGCCTTGTTAGATTACATTGATGTACATAGAGGCGATAAGATTGGAAATACCGCAATTAATACATCCTCCATCAAAGTCATTGACCCTTCAGAACGACCTGACTCTCCTATTAATGTCGCTATCTCTTTGACATCCTCTTTAGAAAACCTTCTTATTCTGGGTTGCACAGCAGGTTTCAGAATTATCCCCATATACGATGCTCCAAATGAAGATATGATTAATTGCATTCAAACTAGCCACGATATGTTTGCTTCAAAATACGATATATCTATTGACGATTACAGTTCAATTAAGACTGGAAAGTTATTCTTAGGAGCAACAGCATATGCCCATACTGAGAAACAGCTGCCTGTGAGATATGACTTAATAAAACCGGGAATGGTAGTTCTATTAACTGACAAATTTGGATCATTATCTCCTCTTAATATTTTCACCATGGAGAAAATAGATGAGTTTAAGCCGAATACCCGCAATGAGCTTGCAGACTCTGTTATAAAGAATGATATTATAAAGTCTCTCACTCAACCCAAATTTTCACTTGGCAAGATTGTTGCCAAATATAGTCCTGAACAGGATAATGAATTTGATATTTTTACGAACATAATCGCAGTCCATCCTGTGGGTAGCGACGGAGCTTTGGCTCTCCTCCATCTTGCAAGACTTTCAAATTCTCATTTGACGATAAGAGAGATACCTATGAAATACGAGGAATTTGCGGCCATGGCAACAACTCAGTATATAATTCCAAATTCTACCACTTCAGCAAATGGATGCCACATCATAATAGCAAGTAATGAGGTGGCAAATCACATAGCACAAGATTTGAAAAAACACAACTTCGATGCAACAATAATAGGAGACATTTCGGACAAAGATGATGCAAAAGTAACCATTAGTCGAACGTTAAGAAATTATATGGCAGCGGATCGTCTGATTAATAGATTTGAACTAAGTAATTCGATTTAGCTATTTCTGGTAAAGATTTGGGATTAATGTGAAATGTTTATAAAATAACTGATGAAGGTCATAATTACCTGGAGGTGGGGCGTATTAGATACTATTTCAAGTTGTGTCTTCTGTAGCATTGCGAAACATATAACCATGGCAAGAATTATCAGTGAGAATGAGCACGCAGTAGCCTTTCTTGATGCATTCCCATTAAGGCGTGGACATACACTTGTAGCAACAAAAATGCACTGGGCAAAACTGCAAGAAATAAAATCCGACGACATTGTTTCTTTGTTTGGATTAGTTAGCAAGGTGGCCGATGCACTTGAGAAGGGCATGGATGCAAATGCCACCCTGATCGCAATTCATAATGGAAAACAAGCCGGTCAAGAAATACCTCATCTGCACGTTCATATTATACCTCGTAAACGTGGCGATGGTGGAGCCCCTATTCATTCCACCTTTAAGACAAGGATAAATATTGGTGATTCAGAGATGGATAAAATTTTGCTTAAAATAAAGGATAAGCTATGAGTATCTAAGAAGGCACAAAGAAACATCGAAAAGGCTATACAAGATGTAAGCGATCAATTGATTCTAACCATCTCCGACGGGATCTCTCTTAACCTTTTTATTGTTAATGTCGGATGCTCACTGTCAGTCAACGGTTCTTGTTGAGAGAACAATGAGTTAGTAATCCTAATCGTTTTCATTCCCAACTCGTTTGCAGGTTTTATGTCAGTATCCAGTCGATCACCTATCATTACACATTCAGGGGCTGACTTGCCTGCTTTTATAAGGGCAGCATCAAAAATCCTTCTGTCCGGTTTTCTGAATCCAATTTGAGAGGAAAGAACGAAGACTTTAAAGAGCCCCATTATTCCACACTTTTGCAAGAAGGGTAATACATGACCGCTCTGGTTTGCTATAATACCCATTTGGTGCTTTTTATGAAGTCGGGTTAACGTTGGTAAAACATCGTCATAGAGGGTTAAGTGTTTTCGTCTTGCATATTGGATATAGGGTTGAAAGTGTTGTAAAATAATTCTACCATAACCTTCCGGTCTAAGTAATCTGCAAACTTCAAAAATTAACTCATTAAAGCCACCGTTACCGATAATTCTATTTCTAATTATGTTATTTCTTATGGCAACATAATTCAATTTATCTATCTTAGTTCCAAATCCTTCAAGCAATTCTAAAAATATAGAATCTAAATATTGTATCATTTCCCATTCATTGATTAACGTTTGGCCGAGATCAAAGAATAAGAAATATGAAGAGGGATTATTCATTTCTAGTCATACTATTTCTCGTAAACGATATTTGAAATGTTGAAAATTCAGGTATTAGAGTCTTCTCTCGTGGACTGAGTCAGAAACCCGCTCAATAGTTTCGCACGTCTGAGTCGGTACAAAGGTTCATAAAAAAGAATTGTTTTCTAGGAAATGTCCTTTGATACTCAGTGGGTGGCTATTTTATGGGGATATTCGAATTTGAAGATAGCTGAATTTGTCACAAGTTTACCTAGCTCTGTAATGAGTGGGGAACATGTATTTCTCCCTGATAGAGTGATAAGAAGAATCTTCACCCTTGCTGATTTAAAGGCTTCCGACGTTTTCTATGATTTGGGTTGCGGGAATAGTAATGCAATATTAATTGCTGCAAATGAATATGGAGTAAAGAAGTCGATTGGAGTTGAAAATAGAAAGAGAGCGGTAAAGAAGGCATTATCTAAAATCAACGGAATTGGTAATGCATCGATCATTAATGACGACATAAGGAAGATACAGATATCTGACGCTGACGTAATTTTATTTTGGTTCTATGATGAACGTATTGTTAAACGTATGTTAGACAGATTTACTCTGACTTTGAAGAAAGGGAGTAGAATTATATCCATATGGTCTCCCCCGGGTTTGGTATTACCGGAAAAAATAGACTTCCCTTTTTTTGTTTCTTGTACGCCGTTTAAATATGCAGAGAATGTCGAGAAACAGTTTGAGAGGATTTATGGACAACGATGTATCGATTTTACCGGCTCTTGGCTACTCGCCGAGAAATATATTGACGGAATAGAAACTGTGTCAAGTCAGTATAAGAGATTTGTTAATATCCTATATGGCATGATCATTTGGATAAACGCATGGAACATGGGTGTAGCCTGCGAGGAAGAGATTCCTCCACCAGTTGAGTCCTACTTGGGTATATTAAGAACTTTCTTTAACATTGATCTATCTGACATGTTTGAAAGGTAATATCATCTTGACGAAAAAGTCATGAACAATCTAGCATTAACATTCTCGAACTACTACCACCCAAACCAACCTTGTCTCTTAAAATACCAAATCATAATCACTGCAGGCAATATAGCCACAATTACGAGAAGAGTGAATGATGTGAACGGTCCCAAGACGGTTACAGGGCCATTCTCGATTCCACCAGGCAAATTTACATTCATTCCGTAAATAGCTGCAACGACTGTTGCGGGAATTGACAGAGTGAAAAGAATTGTCAGGACTGCCAAGATCTTGTTTGACTTTTCGGTGCTTAGCATAAAGTCCGTATCCTTGAAGATTTCTATAGTTTCCTTTGATTCTTCAAGTACCTCAATCACCTTGTCAATATGATCTTTAACGTCATCAAAATACAGAGTAAGGTCCTCTTCAGAGAACTTCTGGATATCCTTACTCAGATCTAAAATAATGCGCTTCAATGGAATGACTACCCTCCTGAGCGTCGTTATTTCTCGTCGTAGTAGCGAAATCTCCTTTGCAACAGCGACTTTTTCATCGAATACAACGTCTTCTATGTCATCTAAGTTTCCTTCAAGTTTCATCAAAATATGTAGTAGATCATCGACCAACAAATCCATAATACTGTGGAGCAAATATCCAGAAGATGTACCCATAAATGAATCTCGTTGTTTTTCATTTACTTTGCAAATTTGAAACATCTCAGTCAGAGGTTTTAATTCTCCCTGCTGCACAGTAACTAAATAGTCAAATCCCGCAAATATAGCAAGTTGTGTAGTACGTGGAATATTATTCTCCTTATCAATAGGAAAATGAAGTATAACAAAAATGTGATCCTCATAACGGTCTACTTTGGGAATTTGTATTTTTGAGAGACAGTCTTCAATATTCAATTCGTGGAACGGGTAAAGCTGTTCGAGTATATTCATCTTTTCACGCGTAGGTTTCTGGATATCTACCCACGTTAGGCTCTTGTTAGTAATCGATTCAAGGCCTAGTTTTTTTTCTCCAATTTCTGTCATCAAACCTCATTCTTAATTTTTGGTCTTACCACTCTAATATTCTATATTAATATTCCCTTATACTGAGTAGCTAATATCGGAGTACTGAATAACTGGTTATAAAAATATCAGATAAGTTAGATATCGAAGTTGTCTGAGGAGATGTTTAATTTTTGTTGTAATAATTCGATAAGCGCTAAGTCACTTTGGTAGAAAAGTGTGAATTTGTGTATTAAGTTTGCCTTAGAGGTGCAGTTACTCGCATCGATATATTGAATTTAATAAATTAGTGGTCACGATAAATATAGAAGAGAATGTGTTCGATCCTTGATAATCATTACCATTGAAATGGTACACTGCTCGTCGAAAAAGGTAGGCGTAGCCAAATTAAAATATAACTTAACTACAACTTTCTTTATGAGCAAGGTGGTCATAGGAAAAGCCTCAGACATTCAACAAGGGAAGTTGACCCATGTAAGTGCTGGTGGCAAGGAGATTTTAATCACGATGATAAACGGAAAATATTATGCAATGGGTAACATATGTAATCATGCTGGAGCGGAGCTTCATGAAGGAGAATTGAACGGTAAGGAACTAAGATGTCCATGGCATGGTGCCAAGTGGGATATAACTACAGGGAATCTAATTTGGTTTCCACAGGAACTCAAATCAGAGGAATCATACAAAGTCATAGTGGATGATGACACGTTATTTCTAGAAATCTAATTTTTCAAATGTCGAGTCGTAAGAACATCATATCTATGCTTTATTCCATACTTTCGCTTAGATTACCCATTCAAGGTCTTAGATAAGAAATACTCCTTTGGTATATGTTAGATAGGTATCGAAATATTAGACTATGGCCAGGTACGTCTTCCTCTTTAATGCTTAGGCATTCCAAATTAGCCTTCGATCACAATTTCAAAGAAAATTTATTTATATATGGTGCAATATGCATCTAAAGTAAATATTGGAAGAACACGAATTTCTAATGGATCTTTGCTTTGTTGTTCTTTCTGTAGACAAAAGTATTAGGTTTGCAGGTGTTATTGACAGTGACGGTAAGCTTCTGGCGGGCAAGTACAGAAGCAACATCCAAAGGCCGTTAATAACTTCAAGTTCCACCTCAGATCTTTCTCGAAACTCCTTGTATTCTGGATATTTGACACTAGCTATAAAGAAAAGGTTCGAATCGGATCTGGGTGAATTACATTTCCAACTGACGGAATTCGACAAGGTCAAATTACTTACCATTCCATTAACATCTCGAAACGATCGTTATCTTTGCGTTTCTCTTGATAATATTGCATCTTACGAGAGGACAATCTCAAAAATAATTGAAAGCATATGAAATCGATCTATGCGTATTTATCATTAGCAAAAGAATCCCATTTGCAATAAATATGGCTTACGCCGTCTTCTTCGATAATGAAACTTGACGTACCCAGATTCACAGAACGATTTGGCACTATTAGTATGCATGGAGTCCAGAGAGTTTATGAACTTGACTCGGGATACAAAACTAGTAAAAGTAAATCAGAAGCCATTCGAACGATAGATAACGAGGTCATTTCTGAGATTGAGGGGAAGATGTCTATCGTAATTCCCATTAAAGGAGAACGCTTAAAACTCTTGGAAGGTGTTTTGAGTGGAATTCCCCATGATTGTTTAACTATCATCGTATCAAACAGTCCGAGGCAGCCGATAGATCGTTATAAATTAGAGCGCGAAGCTATTGAGCAATTTAATAGATTCGCTGAGAAAAATTCCATCATAGTCCATCAAAAAGACCCTGGTGTTTCTGAGGCACTGCGCGAAGTAGGATATGCCGACTTACTTTCGAATGACGGAACAGTAAGGAATGGTAAGGCAGAAGGAATGATTATAGGCATGCTTCTGTCCAAGATGTCTGGGAAGGATTACGTTGGATTTATTGATGCTGACAATTATGTTCCAGGGGCTGTCAATGAATATGTAAAGATTTTTGCATCAGGAATTGCCATGTCAGCTACGCCTTACACGATGGTAAGGGTATCATGGATTTACAAACCTAAGGTCTCGGATAATGGAGTTTACTTCTCTAAATGGGGGAGAGTCTCAGAAATTACTAACCAGTATCTAAACTCTGTAATATCTTATTATACTGGCTTTGAAACTGAGGTTATGCGCACTGGCAATTCAGGAGAACATTGTCTCTCAATGAAGTTGGCTGAATCACTAACTTACTCTTCAGGGTTTTCTGTCGAACCGTATGAAATAATAAACTTATTGGAAGAATTTGGAGGCATTATTCCAACTGAACACCAAGACGCCATGGATAAAGGCATTGAAGTAATGCAGATCGAGACTCGAAATCCTCACTTTCATGAAGAGAAGGGTGATGCCCATGTCCGCCAGATGTTCCTGGAGACTTTGGGTTGCATATATCATAGTAAAATATGTCACCCAGAACTGCGAGAAAAAATCAAGTCTGAATTGCAAACTAGAGGATTGCTCGAGGCCGAGAAAGAACCACCTCAGCTCCAAAGAATCCGGCCTTTTAAGGATATTGATGTCGCCTTATTTAGCAAAATTCTTCATGAAAAGTCAACGAGCTATCTCTATTGTGAATGAGTCATATTCTCAATTTACATAAACTCAGGATTTCGTCATTAATGGGATGATTGGGATGGACTTAATAGGATTATTCATAATTGCTAAACTTAATTCTTGCCAGCTCAAGAACATGATCCTATTTCGGTTATTTGTCTTCGGTGTGATAATCTGTACTCTACTTGTCAATCCTATGAATTACATCTTTCACTGTGTCTAACATTGCGTACAAGAAGAAATGAGGTCAATACAAGTATTGGCAAACTCATCAAAATAAACAGCGTTTGAAAAGGAGCCAAGATTGAAACTGCTGTACCTGTACCAAATCCCAAAACTGCTGAGAACACACCGCCAGCACAAGTTGGACATCCTACGAACAACCCGCTAAATGCGCCCATGGTGGAAACGGCAGAGATCTTTCTTCTAGCGTGTAATCTTGCTAGCTGCAAAGCATACACATTTAATGCAATATTAAATCCAACCAAAACTGAGACTGACACTGCTAGGATTAAATTTAATGGTATCAATAACACGGTTAAGTTTTCTGTTAGCCTTATAGTGGCCATCGGAAAATAGCCTGGAGATCCGCAGCAAACGGTTAATACAAAAGACGGAAAGTTTATCGCATCATCAAGTGATACCCCAGTAGGGATATAGATTAGAATTCTTGAAAGATATGCAAATAAAAGACCATATAAAATCGATGAGAATATCAACAATTTGAAGTAACTTCTTTTCCTGAATATACGAGCAGTGTATGACAGCAGACTAAAGTTATTTTGAGTTGGAACAACTGAAAACTTGACAACCAGAAGTAGGCCATAAACACCAAAAATGAGACAAATCACAGTTAAAAATATCACCAGCTGAGCTAGTCCATATAATTTTGGAGTTACGCTTTGTGGAATTTCTGACGATGTAAGAGAAGAATAGGCCAAAAAAATGAACGCTATGGAAAAAATGCTCAATACAAGAATCCTAATTCCCCTGTTTCTGGAGATCTCATAGGCAGCTGCAGGTATCAAACAATTGATGATTAGATTAATCGTAAATTTAACTTATTTGGAACGATAAATTTTCATAGCATCAGGATACAACCAGCTGTTCTTCATCTGACATGATTTCAATGACCAAGAAAGCACAAAAAATCTAAATTTCAGGAGGTATTGTCATTAACATGGCCGAAAATCCACCCGTACAAGACGAATACATTACAGCCGATATTAGTTATGTAGGCTTTGTGGACCAGATTGGCCTTGAAGGCATTCTAATTTTGAAGACTCATGATGGAAAAGAATTTCCGATGCGCGCGTTCTCTGGGGAAGTTGCGAGACACATACTACGGTTTCAAGAAGGTGATAAAACCACCCTGCCAACTATATACAACTTGGTCGAAGAAATATCAGCTATGCAGGATTTGCTGCTTCTGGAGGTAAGAATATATCGAAATGGTTCCGTTCTTAGAGCTAATCTTTATTTCAAAACTAGAAGGGATAACCTCACATTTAGAAATTATCGTGCCTCTGATGCAATTGCGTTAGCAGCCTATTTTGATGTCCCTATCAAAGTAAGGAAAACTTTGTTTGAAGAGACCATAGAACAGTAAGATTCATCAAGTAATTACTCGTTCTATCGCCCCATTAG
>JALZOS010000377.1 GCA_030913755.1 Thermoproteota archaeon
CCACCGATACCTTTCTTTCGCAAATAGAATGCAATCACAGATAACAGGAACACCGCAAACAGCATTGTACCGAATATGTAGACCATTACGTCGTAGAATAAGGGGTCGTATGCTGGACCTATCTGACCTATTAGGTTATGAAATGCGTTGGTTAGCATTGTCGTAAGTCCCAGAATAACGCTCATCACATTTAGCAACTCTACGCTATGATATATACATTTTGGTTATAGTTTTAACCATGAATCCCAGAAGAAGAATTCAACTTCTCCTTCCGCAATAAACCTGAAACAGTAATGAAGGGGTTTAAAATCAATTCAGCGAATCAAATTTATCTCGATACGATGTACTATACGGTATTTTCCATCTGCGAACCAATGCGCTTGGAGAAAAGTACACGTACGGGATTAGAGAAATTATGGACACAAAGTAGCTATAATACAAGAAATTAAAACAAAAAAAATGGTGTGTGATTAGCTTGTTGCGCCTACTGATTTTTTACTTCTGCTCATCGCAAAGAATGCTGCTGCAACTCCACCAAATATAGCCACGAGTACTCCTACGAATATAGCAGTCTGATCTATATTAACTCCCAACATCGGGGTACCTGACCCATATGCACCTGCTGATTTTGCGTTGGCAACCTTTTCTTTAGCTAACTCCAGTTGTTCCTCTATATTTCCTCCTGTTCCGCCTCCGTATTGCGCATTTACTAGCTTAAAAATAGGTAATGCTATCAAAGTTCCCATAACCATTGTTACAGCCACGAGAGCCATGACTACTGGCTTATTCATACTATACCCTATGGCCGAACCGAATTATTTAACCTTTATGTCACCAAGGCTTTGTTACATCTTAGGCTGATCTCCAAACTGAAAATAAGTGGGAATAATCGGTTGACTATTCCGAAACAGCTATAATTGGTTCAGTCCTATGTAGCTACATAGATAGACTTCATAAATAGCATTATGTGATGATTGAAATTTTTGATAATGGTAAATCCTAAGTAACATTTAAGATATGCGTTATTTTATGGCATTATGGATGGCAAGGATACATGCCCATACTCATGGAAGATCACATTCTACTCGTCCCTCCTCACATAATTTACCTTCTTGGGTTTCAAATAATACGTCAGATTTATCATCGATAATAATTCAATTTTCAAAGGACGGTTTGAGTCCAAGTGAGATAGGCACTAAACTTAGAGATGTACATGGAGTTCCACTTGCAAAACAAATTCTAGGTAAGAGTATCACGCATGTTCTTACTGACAATAATATCATCACCGAATTGCCCGAAGACCTGTCTCAACTAGTTAAAAAAGCTCTAGGTCTTCAAAAACATCTGAGAGCGCATAACACAGATAGAAGAAACATTCGATCCTTGGAGTTGATAGAAGCTAAGATTCACCGGTTATCCAAATATTATAAGCGGATCGGAAAATTACAAAAGAAATGGAAGTATGCTGCAATTATAGCTCAGTTGGAATAATCAAGTAAATGGGCCGCAAAGAATTCGATAGAACCCTAACAACATCAGCTGAAAAATTAAGAACTCAAATCTGCAGCGGAAAAGACATTTCGATAATTGCCCGAAATAGCGCTGATGGGTTAGCTTCAGCAGGTATTTTGACGTTTGCAATATTTAACTCAGGGGGTAGATGCTCCGTACGATTTGTTCGCGATCTTACTCGTGAAATAATTTTGAAAACTAAAAATGAAGATCATGAATTCCAAGTTCTTGCGGATGTGGGTGTTGGTTTGTCCAAAGAACTTAGGAACTCATTTGGCGGTAACTGGCTAGCCCTTAATCACGATAAGATATCAAACGAAGAAATTACCACTGATGATGAAAATAGCATATTAAATCCTTGGAAATTTGGCATTGATGGGGAGAGAGAAATTTCATCTGGCGGCATATCATACTTGATTGCAAAAACAATAGATAAAAAATATCTAGTGTTGTCACCACTATCCATAGTGTCTGCGTTAGGTGAGAATCAAGATGATGGTGAAAAGAGATCATTCGTTGGTCTGAACTCTGAACTATGCGATGAAAGTGTTGGGCTTGGCACAGTGAATAAAGAAATTGATATATTGTTCACGTGGCGAGATTCTAAACCAATACACATTTCTCTTGCGAATACGCTATTTCCGTACATTCACGGATTGACTTGGAATGATAAGAATTGTCTAGAATTAATTAGAACTGCGGGTATTCCATTAAAAGTCGATGGACGATGGCGCACTTCATCTGAAACCAGTCAGGAAGAGAAGTTCGTCCTGATTGAGGCAATAACAAAATATATCAATGAACACTCTGCGACTGGACCACAGAATCTTGAGAATCTCTTCGCAGGATTTTCGTATACTCTAGTTCACGAAGAAGAAGGTACTCCTCTTCGAGACGCTAGGGAATTTTCTTTCTTGCTTGAGTGTTGTTGCGTTCAATCCAGACCAAGTATTGGTCTGGCAGTATGCGCTGGCAACAGAAGCAAGGATCTATTAGAAGCAAATCACTGTCTGGCTGATCTTGAACTAGAGATTAAGAACTCTGTAAAAGCTATAATGTCAGAAAGATGGCGGATTTCTGATGATGGAACGAATATATGGGTAATTGGTGACAATGTAACTAAAGACTACAATTTTCATATTGTATCATCTTTACTTTCAAGTTATAGTGAATTCTATGGAAAGATACTAATTGTCAGAACTGAAACGATAAATGACAGTTACAAGTATTCCGTAAGGAAGTCGCGAGGATGCCGATTCAAACAAGATTTAGGCTTAATGTTGAATCAATTATCCGCTGAATTAGGATGCAGCACTAATGGTAATGATGCCTGTGCAGAATGCATAATTCCATTCTCAAAGATCGACGATTTCAATACAATTTTTAGGAGGTTTACCAAATTTGACGAGAGAGAAGAATCTTGAAATTACAATACTGATTGAGATATCATTTGCGAGTGGAAAATTATTGAATGCAATAATGGATTCTTTAAGACCAGATAATGTCAGAGCTCCGCATGGCTTATCAGTCGATATGGAAGATAATGGGGAGCTTTTAGTGATCAAAATTTCCTGTCATTCCGGGATAGCAACACTAATCAATACAGTGGACGAAATCCTTGAACATATTTCCATCGCAAAGGCGGTTTTGTGTAATGATTGACCCTCGGATACTCAAGGAAAATCCTCAAATTATAAGAGATATGCTAGAAAAAAGGAACGTTAAGTTCCCTTTGGAAGATATAGTAGACCTAGACAAGAAAAGGAGAGATTTAATAGTCAAAACTCAGGAATTAAGGCACAGAAAGAACATCCTCTCTAAAGAAGTATCCAATAAAAAAAAGGAGAAACGTGATATATCCAATGAACTTTTTGAAATGAAAGAAATTGGGCGAGAATTGACAAATTTAGATCATCAAATGTCCACTACCGAAACAAAATTTAATGAGCTGATCTTTTCTGTTCCCAATCTATTGGACGAGTCGGTACCCATCGGTAAAGATTCAGAGAATAATGTGGTCATGAAAGTTATGGGTGACGTTAGGAAAAAGAACTTTAGCTATCAAGATCACGTAGATTTGTCTAACTCCCTTGGTTTGCTTGATTTGGACCGCGCTGCGAAGGTGGCTGGTGCAAGATTTTACTTCCTGAGAAATGACCTAGTTAAGTTAAATCAAGCATTAATCAATTACGCTCTGGACTATCTTGCAGAAAACGGTTACATTTTGATCCAACCACCGTTCATGATAAAGGGAGATGCCATAAAGGGGGCTGTGATCCTGAGCGATTTTCAGGATGTAATTTACAAAATTGATCAAGAAGACCTTTACATGATAGGTACTTCGGAACACGCTATTGCCTCCATGCACATGGAAGAAATCTTGGACGGAAAAAAGTTGCCGATTAGGTACGGTGGTATAAGTCCATGTTTTAGAAAGGAGGCAGGGGCTCATGGCAAGGATATGAAAGGGATCTTCAGGGTCCATCAGTTTGAAAAGGTGGAACAGTTTGTGTTTTCAAATCCAGAAAGTTCTAATGATGAGCATGAGAGAATGTTATCCCTTACTGAAAAATTCTATCAGAATCTCTGCCTACCTTATAGAGTGATGCTGTTATGTAGTGGGGATACAGGCAAGATTTCATCCAAAACATACGATTTAGAAGCATGGATGCCCGGACAGGATGCCTATAGAGAAATAGTTTCTTGTTCGAATTGCAAAGATTATCAGGCGCGTAGGTTAAGCATAAGGTATAGAGATAGGACAGATCAAGATACCCAGCTTGTCCATACCCTGAATAGCACTCTGGTAGCTACTGAACGAACAATGGTTGCTATACTCGAAAATTATCAAACAGCTGATGGAGGTGTCATTATACCGGATGTCCTTCGTAAATACATGTCCGACATCTCTGAAATGAGACCGAAATAAAATATTGACTGTATTGTGTTCGCACACGACTTGTGTGGAACAACTTCCTCCGCCACAGGTAATTTCAACAAGAAATCTACCAGGCTACGTTAGACGTGTGAGTCTCTTATCGTTAGAACCTTCTTAATACCTTAGGTTTTAGCATTTCCGGGTGCCGCCTTAACTCCATTATTAAAGAGGTTATTCTATTCATGTCTTCTGGTAGTGTTCCTCCAACAGAATATATGTTTGAAGCATGGTTTGCCCTGAAAACAATGGGCGAGTTTGGATGCAAGAACTGGATCAATCTTTGGAGTTCATCGAGTATTTCCAAATCATCCAGATGTTCAAATTTTTCACCGAATTTCGTCATGAATTCGGTATAAATCCCCTCTTCTAAGATCAATGTTAATGCACCAAGATAGTGTGGAGATATGTCACTCAATACTCTTGCCGTATCTTTTATGTGTTCTTCAGTGTATTTTTTTCCTCCTAGACCCAAGATTACCATGCAAGAAAGAGTAAATCCGCATTCTTTAGCTCGAATGCATCCTTGAATTATTCCACGTGACGTCGCTCCTTTTGTAACCCTCTTGAGCAACAAATCATTCCCAGTTTCTATCCCGACATACAACATACCCAATCCTGCGCATCTCAATTGAGCTAACTCGGACTGGTTTTTTTGGAGGAGATTTCTTGGCATAGCGTAACAAGATATCCGTTCCAATTTTGGGAATTTTCCTTTGAGATACTCTAGCACTTGGATTAGCCTGGAAGTAGAAAGACTTAATGCGTCTCCATCGGCGAGAAAAATTCTACTAGCCTTAGGCTGTGACTCGTGGGCCATGTCTATTTCATATTTAATTTCTTCCCATGATCTTTCAACATATTTTTTTGTTCTGTACATGTTGCAAAAGGAACATTTGTTGAAAGAACACCCCAAGGTAACTTGAAAGATCAAAGAATTTGCTTCAGATGGCGGTCTATACAACGGGTAATCGTATAATAGTTCTATAAGGATTTGAAATGAGT
>JALZOS010000378.1 GCA_030913755.1 Thermoproteota archaeon
AAAACAATATCGACTGTTTAGTGACTAGGATCTTCATTGTTATGGGACATGTTGGTGATTGTTCAGAGCCATACTACGTAGCCTCCACTTTGAGCAATGCGAAGTCTTGGATAAAGAAAAAAGCCAAAGAAGAATCGAAGGAAGATCCCCACATGAAATCATACTTCAAGGTAAATCCTTATGGACATTGGAGCGTGCAAAAATGGAAAATGGATTCAGAAGTAAACAAAATAGTGCTACCAATATCCGAGTAAAAATTCCGTTGTAAACCATAATTATATCGTCTTAGACGCTGAGAGCACATAATTAACAACTATCCAAACTCTGCTTAAGATCCATGACATTCGCGGGAGAATTTATGAAAATACGATTAAGCACAGATGCAGAGGATAGTCTCGATACGTAAATCTTAATAGTATAAACCAAGGGAAAGAAGACTAATTGCTTACCAAAAATAGAATTCTCTCAGTAATCCTTATCACATGCATTCTCGTAGGAACGACTTCTTCTATTAGACCTTCAATTGCGCAAAAGGAACAAGTAGCGCTAAGAGCTTTGCTGGATAATCTCGCTCATCCCGGCAGGTGGGACACTCTGATTCAACCTGCTCTTCAAAAATTGAGGGAAAGTCATCCTGATATTGATATCCAGATAGGCTATCAAGAATCACCTTACAATGAGACAAGGAACACGATTTTGACCGCATTGACTAATCAAACCCCAGTAGACTTGGTGTCAGTTGACCAGATTTGGCTTGGGGAGTTCGCAGAGAAAGGAATTCTAACTGATCTGACAAACCGTACTGAAAAATGGGGAAGGTCTTCAGATTGGTATCAAGCTAATTGGGATGGTGGAAGCTACAATAAGAAAATCTATGGTATCTGGGCATGGACTGATGTTAGAGGTATGTGGTACTGGAAGGACCTCCTAAAAAAAGCCGATGTTGATCCTGAATCATTAAGCTCTTGGAGTGGATATTTGGCTGCCGCAAAGAAGCTTGAGGAGAAACTAGGGGGAAACGGAACAGAAGGAATGTACCTTGTAGCCGCTAGTCATTCTCCAGATCTGTGGTATCCTTACCTATGGATGTTAGGAGGGGAGATACTCGAGTATAATGATGGCCATCCAACAAAGGGAAGGTACTGGTTTCCGGCATATAACAGCTCACAGGGTGTTAGAGCCTTGGAATTTCTGAGAGAGCAGGTAAATGTTGGCATAAAGCCTCAGGTAAATGCACTTCACCAGGCTCAGGACTTTGTTAACAGAAAGTTTGCAGTATCGATAGATGGATCGTGGGTTCCAGGTGAATTTCCACTGGAACAACGAAATCAACTTGAGAAGTTGGTGGGCTTTCTACCTATCTTCCCTATCTCTTCGAACGAGACCAATCAGACTGCTACAATGATGGGTGGTTGGGAACTGAGTATTCCTGCCTCATCTACGCATAAAGATTTGGCATGGGAGCTTATTACTATCATGCTAGAACCAAAAACTCTAGCACCGTGGCTCTTAAAATTTGGATATCTTCCTACGCAATCGGTTACTGGAGAAGCATATACAAATAGTTCGCAGTCATTGTCCTTTCCCTACTATGACAAAATGAAAAGCATGGTACCTCTCGGTCATGTAAGACCAAGCATAGCAGAATATCCAATGATAGCTGAGCATATCAGTCAGGCTATACATGATGTTCTCTCGGGCGGAAAGGATCCTAGGCAAGCATTGCAAGATGCTGCTTCCAAGTCTGCCAAGGATTTGGGGTGGAAGAAGCACGAAGACCCTCCCAATGTTCTGGAATTACCTTCAAATCTTCAAATGGCAAGAAAAGGGCAGAAAAGGAAATTAAATAATAGTACGGTATTATTGAGGATCAAACCAAGTGGACTTATTTTCATCCAAAGTTAGGATAATAGGCGTACTTTCCGTTATTATGATAGTCATATTCTCGTTTGGCATTTTCTATTTCATCCAAAATATAACAGAAAATAATGTGAGAAGCAGCCTCATCAAAGAGCAAGTAGAACGACAGCTGACATCGACCAAGGCAATCTCTCAACACATAGGCTCAGACATGAGTTTGGTTATGGTAGTTCTTGACGGTCTGGGAAATTCTGCGTATCTTCAGAATGAAGAGCTGTCCGCTGAAAAAACCAAGAATCTAATTGAAGAAAAATATGCCCTGGTGAAAGATATAGTTGATAGAATTTTTGTACTGGACAAAAACGATGTTGTGACTATCGGCTTATCTTCAGCGGGCACAGATCGTTATCTGGGGGCCGATTTCTCTCAGAGAGATTGGGTAAGGGAAGTTAAACACACCATGAAACCTGTATTTTCTGAAGGTTTTGAGAGGCAGGGAATATACACAACCTTTATAGCAATTCCCATAGTAAATAGGGAAAATAATCAATACATCGGATTGATAGGCGCGTCAATACCGACAGAATCATTCTTTGCACATTATGGCAATGTCCATGACATCAATTCACAATTCTTGGTCGTATTTGACAAGAAAGGTACTTTACTTGCCGTAGGTGCTAGCAAGGACTTGGTTGGGAAAAATTTCTTTGGTCCCGTAGTACAGAAATTTATCAACCACAACGAGATCCTAAACAATCTGACAAGAAATCTCTTAAATGGTAAATCAGGGTATGCCATCTTTGACTACGGAAGAGGTGAAAGGATCAATACTAACTATCCAATATTTGTGCAAGGTCAACCCAACTACTTTATCCAAGTAGTAACACCGACTAATATAATTTTTTCAAACATTGGCGAGACACTTTTTGCAGAGAGACTCAAAAGTTATTCGCTGCTTGTAGGTACCCTTGTTGCCGTTGCAGTGTTAATAATATTCCTAGTCAAGTGGAGTAGCACCATGGAAAAGGAGGTGGTCAAACGAACTCGGGAGTTGAAAGAATCTAATCTCAAACTCGACTTGATGACCAAAGAACTCAAAAATTCCAACATCTCCCTGCAAGAGGCATACCAACAATTAAAAGAGAATGAAAAGATACAGAAGGACTTTATCAATGTCGCCGCACATGAATTACGTACGCCTATTCAGCCCATACTTGGCCTATCAGGCATACTTCACTCCGAAATAAGTAATCCTAGTCAGCGGGAGATGATAAACATCGTTATGAGAAACGCGAAAAGGTTACAAAGACTTTCTCAAGATATTTTGGATGCTTCAAAAATTGAAAGCCACTTATTGAAACTGCATAAGGAAAGATTTGACATTAATGAGAAAATTGAAA
>JALZOS010000392.1 GCA_030913755.1 Thermoproteota archaeon
TTATACATTTGAGATGTCTTTCACTGAAGTTGTCACTAACTTTGAGAACTGCGCTTTTTCGTTCAAAGTCTGGCATTATATGAATCAGTATTTTGTCATTCTGGTCCCCCACATCGGTGAATTCCATAGTATAGAATGCGTCAGGCTTGGTCAATCGTTGCTCTTGGAGTTTTCTTCCCTGTTACTTCATGGCTTCAAATGTTGAATTGGCCATACAGCAAGAATCAGGAATACCTTTAACACAACAAGAGATTGTGCAGGAGATTAGAAAAATTCGCAGAATCTTAGAAGAAATGGAGAAAAGATTTGGCGAAGATACCAGGCGTTCCAAGGCGAGCATAACTTGAAGGCCTAAATGTTCACAGGCCTAAAAATATACATTAAGAGGAAGGAAGATCGAAAAGAGTATAACATTCTTGAGCACAAACTGTGTTAAAATTGTTTGTCTACCGATACACCCTAATAATACTGGGTAGTAGAATATTTTGAGAATATCTTGGAAACAAATAAGTGCAATCAATGCAACGTCACGATTCATCCTAACTTTGTAGGGCACCACAAATGCGGCCATGCAAACTGTCCTGTTTGCAAAAACCCCATAACAAGTTCGCAATACTGGTCACACATTAGAACTCATCCAGGACATGAAAACGATGCTCCACTTCCACCAAGGACAAACACTTTCGATAGTGGACAAAGACGCCGAATGTAATTGACGGTTTCAGTGTAGATAGGAACGCCCACAACTTACTACTTTTTGAAAACCTCTGTGTTGATACGTATCTGCGAGAAATCTTCTTTTAGGATACCGGCATTCTAAATATATTAGTTAAACTTGCAAATAAAAAGTAAAATCAAAATAAACTGTATTTAACCTTTCTTTATCTTATATTAATTCTGCCTTTGCGAATCTATCCCCAACGCTAATGACTCGTATCTTCACGTTGTCCGAAACTTTTCCGTCCTTAACAAATATAATAAATCCCTGAATTCTCGCAATTCCATCTCCTCTGTTGCTTACTTCCGATATCTGCACTTCGTATTCCTTTCCTACTTCCACTGGCTTTGGTCCCGAATTGTACGTCCTTCTAAATCCTCCGCCAGATCCTCTGTCTCTACCGTAACTCATTACTGACCAAATAGCGTCACTCCCTTATAAGAATGAATGCAAATGTTCACATTATCTTGCCAGAGACTATACGACAATCATAGAGACGGATATTTTGTGCGTCCATTATATTCAAAAGATAAGCTATAGGATTCATTCCCGAGATCTAAATGCTTTCGGAACCCGCAAAACTTAGCATGCTCCAGCTATTCATTAAATCCTTATGCTGTTTGTATCAATTTCAATTTCAGCTTGCTATGTAGATGTTGAAAATTAATTGCTTGTTTAGGATCAAAATTATCAATTGATAATGCTGAACCATGTCCCGAAGGTATCTAGAGTTCTAATACTTTTTCTTCCTAAAACATGAAGAATTAGTTATTTCCGTTTCTTCTCTTTTTTGTCCACACAATCCTCTTTTCGTTCAGTAATTCAAAATTCTCGTAGATGTGGGGTCTTTTTTTTCTCATCCCGTCTACTACCTGCCTGACTTTATGCCAGAAAGGAGCAGGATTAAATAGATCAAAGTAGAGGTCCGGTTCAATTATGTGTCTGTTTACCAGGACACCTGACAACTCAAAAAACCCGCATACCGTTACAAAATGAAATCGCTCCTTCGAAGCACCGGCATAATTTCGTTCGTATTCTTCGTAATCATTAGCATCAAAGTCTTCAAGAAGCCAGAGAATTGAGTCTCTATGTCTGTCATAGATCCCATAAAGTTCAAGTAACGTATCGATGCATTTCTGGTCAGCTATTCGTGTCATAATATGACTAAGGGTTACAATGAATGCTTAAAATGTTTTAGTAGTTCCTTAAATACCCGTTAAAAAATGAATGCGAGAAGGATCAGCCCTTCTTTATGAATTAGATAGAAAAAACTGCATTTTATCCAGGTGTCCTTCCAATATTTGTTGGATCTACTGCAAGAATCCGACCTTGCCCTATTACTGCTTAATTTACTTCCCTGACGCGGAGCGAGAATCACCAAGTCAATGATCGTTCCGGTAATAACACGACTCCGGATCTAGAGGCTAGATTACATCTTACCACGTATTACCGACTGTCAGTGTCTAAAACATCAAAATCAGGATTATACTAATTCTAGCTTATATTTATTCTGGCTGAATTGGTAAACCATCTAATGGTATTATTCATAATCTACACTCCTTGCCTTAAGTTGTAATTCATCAATACAAAGAGTTCCTAGAATTGACTGAGATTATTGGATAGTGAGAACTTGGATTTATCTCTGACAATAATATGTTACTAAAAGTTGTATTACCCTAAAAGTAAAAACTACAGGGTTATTTTACCTCAAGATACCAATTTAGGAAATTATACCACCCTTCGTAAATTGGTTTTAGTTCCTCCTGAATCTGTTGGACTGAAAGTTTTTGGTTCCTTTCTTTTTCTTTCTCTTCTCTTAGTACGGTTAATTGTTTCTTCAGATCCAGAAGCATTGAAAGTTCATGCCAAGTTTTCGTTGATTTATCAGAAGTATTTTTTATTTCGATCTGTGACTCGATTTCTTCAAGAGACTTCATGCTCAATTTATGTCCACAGTAGGTATTTTAAGTTATTTTGATAACGATTTAATCTAATAAAATATATCTAAGTTTTAAGCAGGTACGGCTTTAACGCTCATCAATTTACGGACCAGGACTACATCATTTTC
>JALZOS010000397.1 GCA_030913755.1 Thermoproteota archaeon
AAGCAGAAATAAAGTCGTTTGCTAGTAGACCAGTGACTGAGACAATAACAATTCTTATAGAGTTAAGGAAGTTAGCTGATAATACAGTTATGGATAGTGGGACTGATAGACTAAATACGAGATTACCAACTACAGAGAAGAAATGGACAGGTGAGAATTGGTCTAGCTCTAAGGAAGATGGTAGTTCATGATACCATACCTTGCAGAATGATAATCAATAAGCCTTGATTGCAGTTAAGTTTTACTTCATTTGTTTGAAGTTCAACCCACTTGGTCATTTTCTTTGGGGATTATTAAGGTGGTGCTGCGTTTATGGGTGCAAGACACGAACATAGACACTGATTGCTTTTTACTCAAATTTCAAAGATATTTAATCCTCTAATATCGACTAATATCGACCTAATAGTAATCTAATAACCAGAGTAATAGAGTCGATAACTTGTTTTATCTTTTTTACCAATTTAGGATATAATGTTTATAATATGACAAACATGTATTTAATTTTCCTGTTCAAGTTAAAAAACTTTTATACTGTAATTTACAGATTAGAGTAACGAGTAAATATTATTATAGTTCAGAAATATGATCTAGTATTCATTATCACACCTACTTATTAGTGACTGCTTTGGGTATGACATTATGGGATACCGTTACAGGGATGAAATAGTTGCAACTATACTGGATTCTGCTACAAAAGAAGGGGAAGGAATACGGATGACTAAGGTAATGTATACTTCTTATCTATCCTATACTCAAGTAATTTACTACTTGAGGTATCTGAGCGACAATGGCTTGTTAGAGTATGATGAATTGAACAAGAGCTATAAGACTACCGATAAGGGATTTCACTTCTTAGAATTACACAACAAGATGAACTTATTATTAAATATTCAACGAATTGACAATTAACTAGCAATATTGTCCGAGCTGGTCCCATGTCCAAAAGCAAAAATTGATTCGTAAATATGACTTTGATATTATTATCGTATTACATGTATTTCTGTTATATCCGTCCTACTCTTTCTGCGCATTGGTAATGCCAATATTTCACGCCTGAAGCTCTTCTTAGACTATAGAATTGTGTACCAATTTCGATTTCTTTATTACATCCGTAGCAAATGACTTTGGTATACCACATAATAAATCAATAATTGAATGAATGATCCATATCTATATTACTCACGTACACGACATATTATTAGTATTAGTATTGCCAGTAGTGCTATATCCTGTAACATATCCACCGGAACAAACTTCAAAATACATTTATTTTGAGTCACCCTATACAGGTACTGATCACCAAGGCATAAGACTGGCACGCGAATATCATATTTACGTAGATACTAAAATCCCAATTACTAATGATGAGACACTTCTCATGATGATGAAGGTATATAAAAAACTGGGGATTGATGGTAAACCTATCATACAATTTAGAATTCAGTATCAAAGCGTGATGCATGACACAGTGATCAGAGCTGATAATTACGAGCCGTTCCCACACATTGATATCGAACCATATAATAACTTGCAGAAGAAACAGATCAAAAATATATTTGATACAGATCCGTCTGATTACGAAGCGGGGGTCAATACAGTATTGAGGTACGCTGAACGAATGTGCAATCGAAGAATTGGAATAGAATATTGGTTACGAAATCTAGTTGAGTATGATAGAGAATTAGTATATTCTATTTTTGATTCCAAACAAACTCAGACATCGATCAATTCATCACATGCAGACGTCGCTAGGCTAGTATCTTTTGAGCTACTAACACATACACAAGATGTCGTTTACAGCAATACAGATCTATCTAACATGGTTGATAGAGCATTTTCACTCTGTAAGCAGTACGAAATTCAACATCACCGTCCTTTAAAGATACATAGCAATTTAGTTCGGAAGCATAGTAATGAATCGTTAATGCCGGTTCCAATAATCGCGTACTCTGGTATATCCAAATGGTATACATGTTTTGATAGTAATGCGGATGAAGTTCCCTGTAATGACGTAAAGATTTTAGGTAAAGCCAGTTATAGAAGCTAACTACTTTGAGCCTATTCCTATACCACTAACCTTACTAGCAGAAGATTGAGCTTCACTCCCCATACTCTTAAGTTGACTGGTAGCCTGGGATATACCAGAACCATCTCATCTTGTAAAAGGAATTGAAGGGGAAAAGCCGGCATGATTATTCTTTCTCCTCTTTATTGTTACTATCAGACTCAATCTTCAGAGACATCTTGAAATTTCTGTATACGTTAGAATTACCATAATCAACCAGTGATTGTAATAAGTTGGTATACTGTGTTTCTTCAATTATTTTGGTAGCAGAATTGGCCAATTCTTCTGGAGTCATTCCCTTTCTTCTTTTCTCCTATAAGTGGGCCTTCTCCACCACTAACTTGTTATTTTCAACATGACATTTCAGAAAATCTCCTTTATGAATTCCTAATGCTCTAGCAAATGTTTTTGGAAAACAAAGTGTGAAAGAATATTCGTCTGGCGTCTGTACCCTTCTTACCTAAGTATCATCATAAACTTGTTGACTCATAATTACCTTAAGATATCTAAGGGGAAGAGGTTAGATATGAGAACTAATAGCAGATTATAGTAGGAAATCTGATCTTCTTAGTGCCTTAGGTAGAATGGATGTGTTTCCACAACTTTTGATGCGAATGGGTCACAGTCGTGATGTCAAACCGATACCTAGAAGGACCTTAGTTGATGTTCTTCGATCCTATATTTCACCATCATAGACAACTCTTCTTTTTTTCTGATCCGGGGATTATGCAAACTTGCAGAAAGATAATAATGGGGAACTCCAATAGAATAAAATATAATTTTGACCGCAAAAGCCTCTGATAAATTAGAATACGTTCTATTAAACGGGACTGAATTATGGGAGATTGATTATTCCAGAAGATCTGCAGTAGAGGTAAGCAAGGTTGTTCGAAAGGATCTGCTGAAAACGCAACCAATTCAATATACGGGTTCTATTGAAGATTACCTAAATAAGAAAAAGCATTGTAAAAATATTCATTTCCATAGGTCAATGTCCGGCGTTCCTAGAGCACACCTAACGGGTTCATGTACATTTGATACCTGATTACTATACACCTTACTGTCGCCCTTAATGGTTATATAAGTCAGTAGTGCTGAGAATAGTAGTGATTGAGAATTGAGTATTGAGCCAGACGATTGGTTTAACAAGTTCTTTAGTTTTGGAAATTGGCCATCTAGACGAAGAGGAAGTGACAGAGATTATTTTGAGGACATGTTCAGAGGATTTGACGAAATGAGAAGAGGAATGGAAAGACAATTTGAAGAAACTTTTAAGAATATACAAACAAGTGCCCCTAAAGATCTTGTAAGAGAGTATGAAACTCCTGAAGGAGAAAAGGTTAGAGAAATAGGGCCCATCGTATATGGTTATTCAATGACGATAGGCCCTGATGGCAACCCAAGGGTAAAAGAATTTGGAAACGTCAAATCTCCAATGCGTGGAGGTTCTGGTTCTTTTGGAATGGCTTCCATTTCATCGGAAAGAGAACCACTTTCCAATGTGTCTATAACAGACAAAGAGGTAAGGGTTGCGATAGAAATGCCAGGTGTTTCAAAGGAAAATATCAAAATTCAGGCGTATGATGATAAAGTTGAGGTACCGAGCAATGATCCTCAGAGAAAATATCATGAAGTCATACAGATTCCACCAGAAGCTGATATCGAAACAGTCAAGTCGGCATACAACAACGGTATACTCGAGATAGTGTTCAAGAGGAAAGAACAAGCAAAGTCTAGTGGGAAGGAAATAAGAATAGAATAAGCCCCCATTTTTTATCATAATGAGTTGTAATATGTCTATTGCCGTAGCACTACGATAGACATTGAAAAAGAATGACACGTGCAAACGTATTTTGTACTCCTGTTTACGCCTGAATATGGTTACTGGTTAAG
>JALZOS010000404.1 GCA_030913755.1 Thermoproteota archaeon
GTACAGCGAGGACGCAAAAGTAAGTTTTGATAACTTTTACCTATTACAGTACTAAGGTGAGGTTAGTCATCTGTTTTAAGTCTCGGCAAACAAACTGCCGTCTAATTTGCCAAGTTGGAACTCACACCCTTGATTATGGTAGCATCGTCAATCCCGTTGTTCATAAGCGATGTCCTGTGCTATCTAATCTCAAAACCCTTAACGGACTTGCAAGCGTCAGCATGATCTAAAGAAGATCCTTAAGAAATACCACTAAACAACTCTTTTTGGGATGTTGACCTGGACGAAGTGAGATAAAATGCCTTGTCTCTGCTAGTTTGAACATCGAATGACAAAGTAGTGCTCTTGACATCAAACTTTAGGTTTCTTATTTGAGCGCTGTCAACTCTATGAAATGAGTCATCTGCTGTTACTGACGAAGCCCCATCGAGATAAAAATCATGTTCTTGTTTAGCCTAAAATGCAAATTACTTGGATAAAATAATTTCATTTCAGCTCAATTAGTCGCGAATAACGGTTTTGCCACAATATGAATAACTCGTGAGATGGACATAAATTGAGGACATCTAATGAAATTTGCCAAATTGGGGCAGGAAATGCAATTTGTATCGAAGTGATCTTTTCTACATGTTTGTGGCCATATATGAAGGATTGACCAATATTAATAGCGATCATTCGAAAGATCAAGTACAAGTAGTTTGTGAGTCTAATTCGCTGAAAGTTGAGAAAAAGACATCATCAGTTTTTAGTATAGTAACTGTAGCTGGTACGAGGCCAGAGCTTATTAAGCTGTCCGAATTTATTCGGCTGTTCGATAATAATGAACATGGTCTGCTATACACAGGACAGCATTTTTCACCCAAGATGAAAGATGTTTTCTTGGAACAACTTGGAATACTTCCTGACTTCGACCTTCAATGCGGAACTTCTGATGTGTCTGTCCTTAAAGAAAATATTGTTGGAACCTTAAAGAAAACAAGACCATCGCATATCATTGTTTATGGAGATACCAATTCGAGTATGGCAGCTTCATTGGCAGCAGAGGAGCTCGGATGTAGATTGATCCATATAGAAGCTGGAGTAAGAGATTTTGATTTAGCAGTCCCTGAAGAAATAACACGAATCAAGATCGATTCTATGTCTGATTACTTGCTAGCACCCTCAGACTTCTCCAAAATGTGTCTAAAGTACGAACAAGTAAGTGGACGAATAGATGTTACCGGTAATCTCATTGTCGATGTGTGCAAAAAACTTTCAAAGGTTGCGACCAAACCCACTGGCTTGGATCTGCCAGATGATTTTGTACTATTGACAATGCACAGACCAGAGAATGTGGACGATCCAGTCAAACTAAAGTTGCTGAGAAAGCATCTTTCGGAGGTAGATTACAATGTTGTATTCCCGATGCACCCGAGAACTCAAGCCAGTATGAAAAAGTATGATCTATCCCTGTCACCTAATGTAATATCTATTGATCCTGTAGGCTATCTCGAATTCCTGTTTTTGCTAAACAAGTGCAAAGTAGTTCTCACCGATTCAGGTGGTGTTCAAGAAGAATCCGTCGTCCTAAGAAAACCATGCATTACATTACGACATACGTCAGCGAGGTGGGAGACCATTCTCTTGAATGCTAACCGCCTGTTTCCATTGGATAGAAACGCCTCGTTGAATGAGACGATAAATGCAATGTCAAAAGTAAATATAACAATTAATCCTTACGGAGAAAACGTTGCTGCTACAACATACAATGCAATACAAAACTTTGTTTCGTGAGTGCCGCAAGGCTGTTAATGTATTCATTGAGTAAAATTTGTTTCGGGTTTTACAACTACATCCATCGATCTTATGAGATACCGACCAAAATCATAAATCAAGTTAGATAATGAAATGAAACTGGCTGCCCTCATATTCTTCTAGTCCAAAAAAACGATTGGATTAAATGACGACAAGCCTTTGAAGGTAGTTCATTGGAGATTCATGCTCCGAGTTTGAGCATCTGGGTGTATATTTTTGTTGCGGCTTTTTCACTTGTCAATGTCCAATCAACTGCCGCCCAGTTCATTCCGCTGCCTCCGCCCGCACCTAGTGGAAACACAGTTGATCAGGCACATCAGGCCCTCGACGATAACAAAGCTCCTATTATAGAAGTTCTTACTACGGACCTACACGCCGGAAAAAGCGTCTTTAAAGTGAGAATATCAGACGAATCAGGCCTCCAATTGGCCCAAATCAAGTATGTACACAATGGAAGAATAACTACAACAGACCTTGTGAAGGAACAGGGCGATGTTTACAAGGCCCTTATAGAGGTACAGCCCCCTTCAAGAATAATAGTTATCGACTCGGCAGATCAGAGCCGAAACGTAGCAACTGTGGTTAAGGAATATAACATTCTGCCTGCTCCCGACGTATTGAAGCAGATTGCAGATTTCTTTTCTGGGATTATTGGCAAGCGCCAGTAAAAGCGCACGTTCTCGATCTCTCAAATTTGGCAAGATCATTGCTATTGACTTGAGACAATATGACATACATGCACGTTGTGCTATAAGGAACAAAAATTTCATGGAGTAACCAAAACAGGGCAATTTGATCAGAGAATGTCCTAAGAAATCTTCTTTTGCATTTCTTCTCGAAGAATGATTAAATAAGAAATAGTCTTAGATATTCTAATTTGAAATCTGAAAAACGTTGGATTCTCCTAGTTTTCTCTTTTATAGCTGTGTGGGGATGGGTTTTGGGTACTACTCTGTATACAACAATTTCAGAAACTGGTATTCTCATAGACACCGAGGTGGATTTGTCATATAT
>JALZOS010000406.1 GCA_030913755.1 Thermoproteota archaeon
GCCTAAGACAACTGGTAAGAAATCAATCGGCAAAGGAAACAAGACAAAGAAAACTACGAGCAAGAAGAAATATAGTACAAGACGTTGATGTTATCCAGAAAACCTAGTTCCATCATCTTGACCTAAAAACATACATTTTCTTCGACCACGATTTAGTAAGTATACTCTTGTAAATTTTACATCTCTTAGTACAATATTTATATATTAATTCAGCGTATATTAGTATAATTATTAACGTTTAGGATGAAAAATTTACTATGTTCAGCGTGTAACGTGGGAAACAAAATGATCACTGATCTTGAATCAGGTGAAATAGTCTGTGGCGGTTGCGGGACGGTGTCCCCAGGACAGATACAGGACACACGGAGAGAGTTGACTGAGAACCCTGCTAGTGGACTTGGTATCGTATCGGGGGTCGGGCCACAGTCATCATTGGCAATGCATGACATGAACCTCTCCACCGTGATTGGAAAATCGAACAGGGATTCATCCGGACAAATGATTAACTCAAACACTCAGGTCAAAATGAGTAGATTGAGAACTTGGGATATACGGACCCAGTTCAGTGACAGCTCATTTAGGAACTTAAGAACTGCATTCACTCTCTTGAATAATTTGAAGGATAAATTGGCCATACCGGACTCTGTGATTGAGAGGACGGCATACACCTACAGGAAAATTGAACATAAAGGTCTTGTGCGGGGCAGGACGATTGCTTCTCTTCTTGCGGCTTGCCTTTATCTGACTTGTCGTGAAATGGGCGTCCCAAGGACTATAGACGAGATTCGAGAAGCCAGCAATGTGAAAAAGAAGCAGATTGCAAGGGACTGAGAAATCGTGCTGAGTCTGGAGCGAACTGTTCCTCCAATCAATTATTTCCAGTGTCTGGAGAAAATATCCAACAGCCTTCAATTTGACGGAAAGATAACAAGAAGTGCAATGACATTAATGCAAAAGATCTTAGACCTTGGAATTTCCGCTGGCAAAGATCCGATGGGACTTGCAGGAGCTGTACTTTATATCATATCGCAAATGGAGGGTGAAACGATAACACAGGCAGACTTCGCAAAAGCAGCAGGTGTTACTGAAGTGACACTCAGAAATAGATCGAAGGATGTGAAGAATAAACTTGCCTTAATTTCTTAGGACATTAAGCAAGATTATCCCGTCGGCTATTTATTAATCTAAGACTCCCGAGTTTATGTCCTTGCAACAATTTCGTCTTTGTCTCTTATCGTCTTATTCTGCAATAATTTCCGCATCCCGACAAGGGAAAAATGTCGGGATGTTAGTCCCAAGGCCACATGATACAGTTCTAACGCATTTTCACCATAATCTTGTATTCCGTATTGTTTTTTGTCTCCAACGGAAACTTCAACAAAACAATACTCTAACCCGTTTCTGAGCCTGGGGATACCGCTTGAAATTTTGGTTATATGTGTACCATCTTCACGCGAAATCAACTCTCTGAGTGCATCGACACCTTTTAGGTATGCCATAAGATGTGTGTTATTGTCAAACCTTAAAACAAACAATATCCTTAGAAGGGAGGGCCTCCACATCCTTTTGTTTCAATATGTTCACTCGCTCTATTTTTTAAATTTATCAAAATGCTCTTACCATTTCCAATCCTATTCCTGGCTTTCAATACAGTTTACTCCATGTGAATACGCCAAGCCCTTTTCGTAACTTAGAATAAATTCAAGATGAGTCCAGATAATCCAGCCTGCGAGAGCATAACAGACGCACGAAAGTTGGTTTTTTTCTTGGGCATTGATGTTGAAATTACCCTTAGGGACACGCTCAGTATTCGACGGCAACCAGTCGTCCCGAAGTTGAAAACTGATTGTTAGTACTAACCATGGTGGCTAGGACTAACCATGGTGGCTATTATCTTGCATTCGATTTGAGTAGATGATAGACAAATAGAAAAAGAAGAGAAGATAGCGCTGCTCCACTTTAGAGTATTCTGCACGGTAACGTTACTTATAGCAATATTATCAGTCGAGCTTGTAGAATTAGAACCCTTGAGCTTTAGTTCACCTCTAATCATTCCATCTGGATGATTTGTTGTGTGTTCGTTGAAATATGAATCTCCATTACCCTAGCTTTTTAACATCTTCTAATGTCTTTCCTTCCATCGCCCCCTGTGATATTACCTCTCATTATCATCCCTGCTGCTGTATCCGAATGTTTGCTAGTTTTCAAAAGATCTAAATCTAAATGGATTCAACTTCATGTAAAGTTACAATTCCATTATTATTAACCATCATCTTACCCTGAATTAACAACGGCTGGTACCATGTCGACTTTGGAATTATGAATCCTTTAGCATAACATGCTATTCGAATCAAATCGTGCTCTGCGCGCTCCCCCGTGAACGAAATGTTCACCAAGTTGAGAAAATTTATCACTAAACCTTAAAATTTAGTACTATGTCACCTAAACAGGACAAACGAAGCTATAATGAGCCAAGAATGGATGGAACTATGGAGCAACGACATTCTTTCGGAGTTTGCTATAAAATTCAATTCCGCTATCGTAGTGAAGACATCCAACAATCCGGGCGTGGTGA